>JBDHZU010000001.1:0-76414 GCA_039812085.1 Candidatus Nanopelagicales bacterium
CTACCACCGACAGGCTGGGCTGGAAATCAAGGTCGCCCGAATCTTCAACACGTACGGCCCACGCATGCATCCCAACGATGGCCGCGTTGTTTCCAACTTCATCATGCAGGCACTCACCGGTAACCCCATCACCGTTTACGGAGATGGCTCGCAGACTCGATCGTTCTGCTACGTCTCTGACCTCGTTGACGGTCTGATCAAACTGATGGAATCACCAGCCGAGGTGACCGGGCCGATCAACCTGGGCAACCCAAATGAGATCACCGTTGGCGAACTGGCAGAAAACGTCACTCGCCTCGTCGGGGATGCCCCACCAGTTGTTACCGAGCCACTTCCCTCCGACGACCCCACGCGTCGCTGCCCTGACATCACCAAGGCCAAGACCATCCTGGGATGGGAACCCACTGTGGACCTCACTGAAGGTCTTACCTCGACCATCGAATACTTCCGGTCACACCCAGAGTTCCGCGATGCCCTCATCACCAACTGAGCGGCCCGCCCGGCCGACCATCGCGCAGTTGCGCGCGGTCAGCCAACCGGAATCGGTGACCGGCCGAACGAACTCGGAACATTGGATTGGCGATCTGTTCCACCGGCACCTATCGCTGTATCTGACCCGAGAGTTCCTCCGTTTCGGATTCACCCCCAACGCAGTGACGGGCGTGATGATCGTGATGGGTTGGATCGCTGCTGGATGCCTGCTTATCCCAGGACTTATCGGAGCGTTCCTCGGTCTGCTGATCGGCCAACTGCAGATGATCACCGACTGCTGTGACGGCGAGCTCGCCCGATGGCAGCAGCGGACGAGTCCGGTGGGCGTATTCCTCGACAAGATCGCGCACTACTCAACTGAAGCTTTCATCGCTGTAGCGTTGGGCTTCCGGGCGGCTGGGGATCTTTCCTTCAACGGCCCATGGCCCTGGCTTGGCGCTGTGCTCGCTGTCATGTTGCTACTGAATAAGGCCCAAAACGACTTCGTTCATGTGGCGCGGGCTTACGCCGGATTACCGAGGGTCAGCGAAGAACCGGGAGTGTTCCGTCCGCAAGGTGGATTGATCGGAGCCGCTCGACGCGCTGCTCGATTCCTACCGTTCTACAAACTGTTCCACTCCATCGAACTGACCATCGCCATCTTCCTCGCCGCTGTGATTGACACATTCATTGGCGATCTGACCGCAACTCGCTGGCTCACGGTGGCGCTCTTGGTCTTCGCGACACTGGCTGCGTTTGGTCACTGTGCCTCGATCCTGGCGTCCAGCCGACTGCGACAGTCCCCGGAGGACACATGACGACGGTGAGCGTGGTCGTCCTCACCATGGGGCACCGCCCAGAGGAATTAGCCCGCGGTCTGGCATCCCTAGCGGAACAAACCAACGTCGAACTAGAAATTGTGTGCGTAGGCAATGGTTGGGAACCAACTGGCCTGCCAGATGAGGTCACCGGGGTCTACCTGCCAGAAAACCTCGGTGCCTGCTCAGGCCGAAATGCAGGTGCGGCAGCGACCAGTGGCGACATCTTGTTCTTCTTCGATGACGATGCCTGGCTCACCGATCACACCATGATTTCCCGTGCCGTCGACACCTTCCAGCGATTGCCTGAACTCGGCATCTTGCAACCCCGCGTCCATGACCCCACAGCGCCGACTGATCCCACTCGATGGATTCCCCGAATCCGCAAGGGCGACCGGTACCGATCGAGTCCGGCGTTCTCGGTATGGGAAGGCGCGTTGTTCGTGCGTCGGAGCGTGTTCGATGCCGCCGGTGGCTTTGGTGACGAGTTGTTCTACTACCACGAGGGAATTGAACTGGCCTGGCGCTGCTGGGACCACAACCACAAGGCGTGGTACGGCGCAGAACTGGAAGCCCATCATCCCGCCGCTGAACCGACTCGGCACGCGATGTTCTACCGGATGAATGCACGCAATCGGGTGTGGGTGGCCCGACGAAATCTGCCCCTCCCACTCGTTCCGATGTACGTCGGAGTGTGGGCACTCAACGACCTTCGCCATCTTCGTGGTGAGCAGAAAGCGCAAGCCCGCCGCGCTTGGATGGATGGCTGGAAAGAAGGTTGGCGCGAAGATCCAGGGCCACGACGCCGAATGTCGTGGGGAACCGTCTGGCAAATGACGCGCCGGGGCCGTCCACCGATCGTTTAGCTGGCACGGACTGATCCGCAGTTATTCTGGATCGTCAATCCAAACCGTTGGTCGGGGGCAGTGTGGGAGCTATCAGTCGCCTGGTGCGCACATCACTGGCCGATCGACGAGCCCGTAAACAGGCCATCGCCAACGACTTGGGGCACGCCAACGTCCCTGCCCAGACCTATCGCGGACTTATCTACTACGGGCCGGGAGAAGCGACGACCTACCAGGTCGAACGGTGGATGCCTGCCCTAGAAGCAATTGCTGCGGAATACCCGCTAGTCATCGTTACCCGTCAACCAACTGCTGCTCTGGTCTTACAAGAATCGTGTCCGCTGCCTGTGGTGTACATCCGCACCAACGATGAAGTCCAACAGTTCGCCCAACGTCAGCAACCGGATGTTGCGTTTTACGTCAACAACACGATGTCTAACTACACGTTGCTGGCTAACAGCGGCCTGACCCATGTCACGTTGGGGCACGGCGAATCAGACAAACTCGCATCGACGAGCAATAACTTCAAGAGCTACGACTTCACCTTTATCGCAGGAGAGGCGGGACTGCGTCGACTCGCCATTGGCTTGTTGTCCTTCGATTGGAAAAAACACGTTCGAATCGTAGGTCGCCCGCAGGTGGACGAATTTATTGCCGGACCACCCTTACCCAACGACGACCGCACCACCGTTCTCTACGCCCCCACGTGGGAGGGCGACAAACCCAACGTGCGCTATGGGTCTGTCGAGTCACATGGAAAGGCCATCACGAAAGCCATCACGGATACGGGTCGTCATCGGCTGATTTATCGCCCCCATCCACTCATCGGAAGCGTGCGACCACAAACGCTGCAGGCCCATGAAGAAGTAGTCGCAATGATCACTGCCGCAAACGCCGCAGACCCCAGCGCATCGCACCTGGTGGACACACAGACCCCGTTCGGGTGGCACCAGCATGTGCTCGATGCCTGCATTTGCGATGTATCCAGCGTCGCTATCGATTGGATGGCCAGTGGCAAACCGCTGATCGTCACCCATCCCGCTGCGGCGAGCACGACGGTCGATGACAGCGGTATCGGGCGCTATCTCGACCTCATGGACAAGACAGAGGCAGCAAACGCAGCCACCCTCATCGATACGTTCATGACCGACGGCATGCCCCAGACCTATCGAGATCTGATCTGGTACTACTTCGGCGACATCACTGCGGACTGTTCTACCCAACGTTTCCAGCAAGCTGTGCGGTCGTTGTTCAACCCCCAGCCAGCACCTGATTCGCTGGATGCACCGACGGTTCCTTCTCACCAATCGACGGGTGTTGCCCACCGTTCGAAGCAACGACGCATTGACGTCTCGGCGATCGCCACAAAGCTTCGTCACTCCGTTAAAGAGAAAGCTTTAGACACCCGGTTATCGACCGAGCTACCCATCGATCAGATTGCTGGGGTTGTCTACGCCCCCAGTGGGGATTCTGCATCCAACGCACTGATCGAACGACTGGCGATGATCGAACAAATTTCAGCCGCGTCTCCGCTGATGTTCGTATCCAGAAGTGCGCGTAATACCGCTCGACTTCAGCAAGCGACAAACCTGCCAGTTGCGTACACCCGCCCACTGAGTTCAGTCATCGAGGCCTCGTTGACGTTGCAGCCAACGTTTGCCCTCTACTTCAAACATGTGAACTCCAACTTCCATCTGTTGTCGATTCCCTCCCTCACCCATGCCTACGTCTTGGGAGACAACCCGGACGCCGATCTGACGAATCAACTCAAGGGTTACGACGTCGTCATCGCATTCAGTCCACAACAGCGGGACGAGGCAGTCCAACGCGTGAGTGGATTGGATCCAGCGTGCGTCATCGTCGTCGGCGAACAGGGAGAACTTCCCATCGCACAGATCGGTTCTTATCTCGCTGAGTTCAATGCACAAGCCAAACGACAGCAAGACGATCTGACAACCCAGATGCGCAAACTGGAACTGACCGACAGCGCACTGGATGCGATCAGTTGAGGACTACTTGAACTTCTGTCGCTTGATAACCCAAGGACTCGCACCACTCGCGTCGTAGGACGCAACGCTGATTTCCCAGTTGGTCTTGAAGACGTTTTCTTTCACTTTGATGCTGCGAGCATTGGCTTTAGCCGTGACGAAGTACTGCTTCGTCCAGGCGCGCTTGTCGGTGCTGTAGTGCCGGTATCCGATGCGATAAGCGGTAACAGCACGTGCGTTTACCCGAGGTGCCACCCACTTGACCTGGACCCATTTCTTCTTCTTGAACTTCAACTTGACGCCACTGACCGGGCCAGCCTGGACCGGCTTTGGCCAACATGACGTTCCCTCACTGCTGACCGTGCGCGTTTGATAGGGGACCCGGTCCCAATTGGAATAACCCAGTTTCTTGGGGAATGTGACCTGGCGTCCGTCCAGGCACGCCCGCAGTTCTCCTGGGTAATCAGACTGCAGAACAGGACGCAGGCCGTTAGTTCTCACGGAGAAGTGCAACGAATTCGAGTTGCAGTGGTCTCCCCCGAAAGTTCCGATGACAGTGTTTTGATTAACCACTTGCCCCTCGCGGACTTTCAGGATTCCGAGGTGCACATATCGACTCGTATTGCCACCTCCGTGGTCGATCCAGACTGTTCCACCACGGCACTGCGATAGAACCGGCTTGACCTCGATGTGTGCAATCCCTCCACCAGCCGCGTAAATATCCTGTCCACGAGGAGCTGTAAAGTCCAATGCCCAATAGCCGTGGTCTGGCTTTCCGTTGGTCGTGCAGTTCGTCTTTACGCAGCCCAACAAAGCAGCCTTGCGGGTAGGGAGATAGACCGGGCGTGTGAATACATCCGCCACGGGCACGGCCCGCGATTCCACCTGAATCTGCCTTGTCTGCGCCTGGGCGGCCGAAGGAATCATCACTGCTGTCAACGCAAGGCCAGTCGCCACGGCACCAACGAGTGCAACCGCACCGATACCGGGTGTCTTTGTCTGGACTGACGACGCCATGAACATGTCGTCGGATCCACGACGTGCAGTCTTGAACAACGAGTGTTTACCCACGGTAAGGACCATGCACCCAAAATTGTTCTCATGCAGATCTTTGTGGCATTGCGGTGATCTGATGTCTGCAGCCTCCATACTGAACGTCATCCAATGTCTGCGATCGGAGACCTATGACACGCGTCAATGCGGTCATCTTGGCTGCCGGAATGGGCACACGACTCGGCCGACCATTCCCCAAGCCGCTTACTCCTCTTGACGAGGGTCGGAGCATTCTGCAGCAACAGCTCGACAATCTCCGCCAGGCTTTTGGGCCAGACGTCAAAGTGACAGTCGTCGTGGGGTTCAAACTTGAACTCATCATGGAAGCAGCCCCCGACGCCGTCTTCGTTTACAACGAACTGTTCGACCAGACAAACACCTCGAAAAGTCTGCTCAAGGCGTTGCGTGCCAGCGACGAGGGTCCCGTCGTTTGGATGAACGGGGATGTCGTCTTCGATGCCGCGGTCCTCGAACGTTTACAGACCAACCTCGATGCGGGGCAAACTGCCATTGCCGTGAATACCGCCAGCGTGGGAGAAGAAGAAGTGAAATATGCAGTTGACGACCGTGGCCTGGTCTCGCAACTGAGTAAGCAAGTGTCGAACGCATTGGGCGAATCCGTCGGAATCAATGTGGTGTCCGCTGCCGATAAACCCGCACTCATCTCTCGACTAGACGAATGCGGAGACCAGGATTATTTCGAACGTGGGATTGAACTCGCAGTTGCCCAAGATGGGCTTGCTGTCCACCCCGTCGATATCTCCGATCTATTTGCCGTAGAAGTTGACTTTGAAGAGGATTTGGAACGCGCCAACCGTCACGAACGATCATGAGGCTGCGTTCGGACTTGCGGGCGCTACGGCAGCGCGCAAGTGAACGTCGAGCAGCAAGCCGGATTGCTCCCCGACAAGCAGCCGATCAACGGTTCGCAGAAAACGATCTGCAGATTCTCGTCTACTTTTCCGACGAGCCAGCCCACCTCTACCAACTGCGCCGATGGCTTGATTCATTATCCAGACTCAATGAAACGCGACCCGTCGCGATCGTTACGCGCTATGCCTTGACTGCCGAACAACTGCTCAAACAGACCCACCTGCCGGTGTACTGCTCCCCACGGCATCTCGGGCTGGATCCATTGATCGCCCGCAACGACATCCGACTCGTGTTGTACGTGAACCACCACAAGGGAAACCTCGCCATGCTGTGGCATCCCGACCCGGTACACGTCTATATCGGCCATGGCGAATCCGATAAGTACGGAATCTCCGCATCTAATCAACTCAAGGCCTACGACTACACATTCGTTTCTGGACAGGTCGCCGTTGACCGCATCAAACGACGCCTCTACGACTACGACGCAGACACTCGACTCTTGCGGATCGGTCGCCCATGGCGAGAAGAACCACTGGAAACACCACAGTTGCCCCAAGATGATCGAACGGTTGTGCTGTACGCCCCCAGTTGGGAAGGAGACCGGGATGCAAACTGCTTCGGTTCTGTTCTCAGTCACGGCAAGGCCATCGTTGACGGACTGTTGAACGACTCCAATTATCGATTGGTGTTCCGTCCGCATCCCCTCACCGGACAACGAAGTTCTGTCTACCGAGAAGCCGCTGCTGAGCTCATGGTGGCGATCGACGCAGCTAACTCAGCCGATGCTCAGGCAGGTCATGTCATCGATAAGGGGGCAGAACTGTCCTGGCAGTTCCATGAAGCAGACATTGCGATTGCTGATATCTCTGCGGTAACAACTGACTGGCTCGCCACTGGTAAGCCACTACTGGTCACTGCGCCCGACGAGTCCGTCATTCGCGACCCCGACGGGATTGATTCCCGATTACCTCTGTTGAGCACTGATGAGGCTGCTGACATCGTGAAAGCGATTGATACTGCACGTTCCGACGGAAGGCTTGCCGCCCAATCTCAGGTTGTCCAGGCCTATTTTGATGAAACCGATCCAGATCGCAGTCAACAACTGTTCGAGCAGGCAATCTCCACCCTGATCGACAGGCGACGGGCACAACAAGCTGCGCGCTAGCGACTGACGGGATCGACCCTTCGAACGTCGAAGATGTGGCCGGTCTGGCTGGAAATCAACACGTCCAACGATGCCTGTGCGACTGCCTCACTGGCGAGCAGGGTTCCTGGCGGCTCATTGCCGAACGCATTCGTTCGCATAGGCGTGCTGGTCCGCTCAGGATTGATGCAGTTCACTCGAATACCGGTCTGTGACCATTCATCAGCCAATGCCTGCGTCAGGTTGACCACGGCAGCTTTCGCCGAGGAATACAACGAGTACCCCGAGCGCCCTCGGGTGTACGAACTCGACGTGAACAGCAACAACGATCCCTTGGTCTGTTCCAAGTACTCGGCACATTGCTGGGCGACAAACACCGGAGCGAGGTAGTTCACTTCCGTGGAGTGGTAGACCGTTTCTTCACTTGTGGTTGCCAAATCACCGCGCGGCAGGACTCCCGCAGTGTTCACCACAAAATCGATTCGGCCAGTCTTTGCTACAACTGATCGCAGGGCATCGCGGATATCGTTGCGCTTCTCAACGTGAGTGTTGGTCGTTGATCGAGAGAATGCATGAACCTCGCAGCCGTAACTGCTGGCCAGGTCTCCGATATCTGAACCGATCCCATAAGAACCGCCGAAGATCACCATGACCTTGCCATCAAGAATCTCTCGGTACTGCTCAGGCGTACGAGCGGCAGGAGCTTCGTTGGAGGCCAACTGGAAGAGCTTGTCCGCCAGGAACACATCGATTGGTTCAGTGACCTTCATGTTCTGCTCGTCGCCTCGAACCACAGCGATGGGTTCATCGGGCAAATAGCGCAGCACTACGGTGCAGTCATCAGTGGCGGCGAAGTTCTCGTCCGCAGCAGCGAGCTCATATGCCTTACGGATGACTGATAGACGGAAGGCCTGCGGGGTCTGCCCACGACGCAGGAGGTGTCGAGGCAAGACATCAGTGATGGTCTCGAGTCCGTCAGATCCGGTTTGTTCAGTGACTTCAATGATCGTGTCAGCAGACGGAATCGCCGTATCGACGGCGCCGTATCGTTCCAGAGCACTAATGAGATCAGTGATGATTCGGCCCGACAGCAACGGGCGAACAGCATCGTGGAAGAGAACGTTGCACTCGCCATCTCCCAGGGCATCAATAGCGAGCTGAGTCGTTCCGTTACGGGTCTCGGCACCTTCCAAAACACTGGTGACTTTGGGATAGCTACCGGACTTCACGATCGCGTGAATCGAGTCCAGATGACCAGGCGTCATCATGATCAAAATTTCATCAATGTCCGGGTGATCGTGCAGAAGCGCAATCGTATGCTCGACGATCGGACGGCCAGCAATCTTGATGAGCTGCTTCGGAATGTCTAACCCGACCCTGGTACCTACGCCACCGGCCAACACCACAGCAACATTTCGGGTCTGCGTCATCAGCCAAACCTACCTCTCGTCCGTGGGAACTACTCGCAACCTCAGGTGATCTCTGCGGGCGCGCGTCATCACCACTCGACCACCAGCGACCTCGATCACGTGACCGATTCGATCACTGGTTTGCGGATCAAGTAACACGTGACGTTGCATTCCACCAGTCGTGGTCACCAACAGCGAAATAGGTCGGCGGGCTGACAACGACGACTCATCTGCATCCATCTGCCACAGCGGCCAGCGAACGATCCACCGATCCTGTTCTTGGGTCACGTCCGGGCGCCATTCGGCACTACCCCGACGACAGATCACCGACGCCACCTCTGCGCCTGCGACCGGTTGCAACTCAACAACGATGGATTCATCGACGATCCGCAATTCACGCAGGTACGTCAACCCACGTCGAGGCAAGACGTGTACGCCAGCATCGTGCGATGTCATCGCCAGCAAGGCATCCGAATCTTCTTCCACGCCGCCTGCTGGCCACGGCAACGGTAGCCAACGATTGCCATCGCCTAGTTCCAGCATCCACTGAGTTTCCGGATGTGCGACCGGCGGGAAGGCAACCTCGAACCGACCGTGTTCGTCAAGGTCGAAGATCGCCATCTTTCCTTGCCCTCTGCGTCGCACTGCAACCGCAGAAGTAGCCGAAAGCGAGTCCACTGATCCGGTCAATTTCAAGCCACTGAGCTGCAGGTCGCTGGTAGCGAAGTCGATCGCCCTGGTCTGAATCAGTAACGGTTTACCGGGGACAGCTCGAAGACTGGTACACCGGTTATCCGTCACTCTTACCGCTGGTGATCGACCACTCACACCGCGGGGAAACTCCGTCAATCCCCCAATGTGAGAGAACCCGGCACAGTGAATATCGAGCTCTACTAACCACCGCCCGACCTGATCAACCAGTGAAGGATCAACGGTCAGTACGAACCCAGCCGAGACAGCATTGACGAAAGGATTCAGTGCCCGCCACTGAGCTTCCGTGCTGTCGATCATCACAACGGGCAACGGGACAGATTGCTGTTCGCTATCAATGGGCCGCAACCGCGCATTGACCGTTACGGGATACCGCTGCGGATCAATGTGGTTGAGCCAAGCCCAACCCGTCAATCTGCATTGCCCCTCTGGAGTCCACGTCACCATCTCCAAGCCGGCCGTCATACCCGTTAGCTCAGCGTCAATAGTCCGCAGAGCAGCGGGTAACTCTGGCTGCACCATGCTGGGGTTATCGAAACTGACGACACCGTCATCCACGCTGGTTGGTAGATACCCGCGCTTATTTGCCATCGTCTGACAAAACTCAACGAGTTGCTCCCGACGATCCTGCGTGATCAACCACCCGATGACACGTCGATCCGGAAGCACTAGTGCCCAACTGGCGTCATCCATATCCGCCGCAAATTCCTGCCCCGCAACAACTAGCTGTGGCCAGAACTCGGCATTCGTCTCCGCTAAGCGTTTGGCAATGCCATAAAGCTCGATGTTGAACACCCGTGCTAACCACTGCCTTTTGACCTCGATCGACGCCGACGACGCTTCGATCTCATTCAGCGCTTGTCGCACAACCGTCAGCCGGTCAGCCAGGTTGGCCCCACTCTGTGAAATCGAGGACTTATCGTCTCGAATCCGCCAGTGGTAAACGGTTTCGGGAACGATGTCGAACGTTCCCGATAGGTACAGCTGAACCATCGGAACGATGTCTTCATAGGCCGTTCCTTCTGGAAACTTCATTCCTTGGCGCTTCCAGAACTTGCGCTGCACCAAGCGATTGCACGCGAGCACATATTGGATGGCTACCGGGTAGTCATCGATCCTCATCCGGCTGACCGGCGTGGTCGCGGCTGAGTGTGAGTACCAGCGCTCAAGGATGCGGCCCTTGCGTAGTCGCGCAACTGCGCCGACGCAGAAATCAGATCCACTCGCACGCAGACTGTTCGTCATTCGCCACAACGCGTCGGCAGGAATGGTGTCGTCGGAATCGAGAAAGAACAGCCATCGACCTCGCGCATGCTTGATTCCCGCATTGCGTGCGGCGCCCAAACCCGCATTGGCCTGGCGATAGACACGGATTCGTTTGTCTTTTGCTGCGTACTCAGCCGCAATCTCGGGTGAGCTGTCAGTCGACCCATCATCGAGAATGACGATCTCCCACGACTGCAGAGTCTGCGCGAGCACGCTATCGAGCGCCTGGGCAAGAAAATCTTGCACGTTGTAGACCGGAACGATCACGCTGACCTCAGGCCGTAAACGGCGATAGGCGTTTCGTCGGACGCGATCGACAACAGATTTCACTTGTCGAGCAGGAGTGATCACGTGGCTGCCGTGAACGAGTTAGACATCTTCTTGGGTCGTGGCGGCTTCAAGCTGGATGCTGTGGTGCTCGGCATAGGCCCGAATAACCTCTTCTGCCTCGCCAAACTTCAACAACTCACCTTTTTCCATCCAGGCAACTCGGGTGGACATGGTCTGCACGGTCCCCAAGGCATGAGACACCAACACCATCGTGCGCGCATTGGCGCGAAGCTCTTCCATCTTGGCGCTGGCTTTTGCCTTGAATCGAGCGTCTCCGGCAGATAACGCCTCGTCGACCAACAGAATGTCTGGGTCCATGTGGACAGCAACCGAGAATGCCAAGCGGCTGTACATTCCCGAGGAATACGTCTGCATTGGTAGTTCCATGAACTCACCCAACTCAGTCCACTCCGCGATCTCATCGATCTTCTCGGAGATCTCGGCTCGCGTGTAACCGGCAGCTAGTCCACCCAGCATGACGTTTTCGTATCCAGACAACTTGGCATTGAATCCGACACCCAATGCCAACAGGGTGCTCACTCGCCCACGAACCTCGATCTCGCCTGAAGTCGGTGGCAGGATGCCGGCGATTGCTCGAACCAAGGTCGATTTACCAGCGCCGTTGTTGCCGATAATGCCGAGGACTTCTCCGTGCGCAATATCGAAGCTGACGTTCTTGACGGCCTCGATTTCCACCACCGAACGTTCACCACGGCCAGCGCGCTTCAATGCGTCCTTGAAAGTCGGACGGCGTTCGAAAGTCGTGCGGTAGGTAACGGATACGTCTTTGACGCGGATCGCGTAATCAGATTCTGACGGCAAAGTCCCGCTCCCGTGACAAGAAGGCGTACGCGCCCACAACGAAGAAGAGCAGTGCCCACGCTAGCGCCAGCAGCAACGTGCTGAGTTTGGGGCTCTGGTGGTAGACGATGGCCTCGCTCCAGGTTCCGACAACGCCAAACATCGGGTTGAGGAACTCGATGGCCCGCAGCTTCTCTGGCACAACCTGCGGCATCCACAACACCGGAGAGATGTACAGCCAGATCCGGCTCATGTAAGGCAAGAAGCTGCGGGTATCGCGGAAGTAGACCTGGATCGTGGCCAGCAACATCGCAATCCCGCTGCTCAGAATGAACAGGATGATCAGGACTGGAATGCACCACAACCACTGCACCGACGGATAGATCCGATTCAGCAAACACATGGCAAACAGCACAATGAGGGTCGGCCAGAATCGCCCGAAAGCAGTTCGAACTGCAGCTATCGGCAATAGTGCTCGCGGGAAAGCAGTATTTGTAATGATCTTGCCTGCTCCAGTCACCGACCGGGCACCTTCACTCATGGCAAGTTGCAGCGTTGAAAACAGAAAAAGCCCAGCCAACAGATAGACGAAGTACCCCGGTTTCATGCCCCTGTTGCTCAGGATGTTCACCAACAGGAAGTACACGACACCCAGCAATAACGGGTTCAAAACTGTCCAGAGGCGACCGAACCATGAATCCATGTTCTCGGCGCGAATGTTCGCCGTGGACATTTCCGACATGAACTCGCGACGACGCCAGAACTCGCGCGCGTACGGCTTCAGCGGCGGCAGTCCAGCCCGATAAGGCTGGTAGACGTGATGGTTGCCGACGAACTGATCGTCGGAGTCGACACCATCGACTGTTGCTTGAGCCACTTTGTCGTATTCCCCTTTTTGCTACGCCTTAAGGCACATGTTCGGCTCGATAGTAGACCCGCTTGGACAAGTGCCCCGGAGCCTGGTTCAGCGTGTCATCAGCCGTTCGACTTGTCGATCTTTGCTTTACGCAAACCTCCACGCGATGAGAGGAAACCCACTCCCCAACTCACATGCATCGTCGCTAAGACTGCGGGAACCCGGGCACGAACCGGCCAGGTTTCGCCTTTACTGGCCGCTATTCCACCTAGGGCGACCAAAGCCGCGTAGCCAATTGGGGCCAATGCGCCCACCTGCAGGAATCGCACAGCCGGAACCGTGCTGCCCACCACGAATGCAGCAGTTCCCACGACCAAACCCGTGACCGCGATTGGTGCCGCTAAGTACCGAGCACTGACTGTCTCCGGGTGCTCACGCATCACTTCCCGTCGCCAACGGCCATAGTCGAAGTACTGACGGGCAAGGCGTCTGGCGCTGGAGCGCGGGCGATACTCCACCTCCAAGCGCGGGGTGAACCATACGAGACCGCCTGTCGACCGGATCCGATAGTTCATCTCCCAGTCCTGTGCCCGGTCGAACTCGCTGTCGTAGCCACCAACTCGGTCGAGCGCAGAGCGACGAAATACCCCCAGGTAGACCGTTTCCACCTCACCCTCAGCCCCACCCGTGTGGAACGACGCGTTACCCACGCCAATGCGAGAGGTCATTGCGCAGGCCACAGCTCGCTCGTACGGTGTGCGTCCACGAGCGGCCATCACTCCACCGACGTTGTCGGCACCAGTACGTTGCAACGTCTCAACCGCGATTTGGATGTAGTCCGGCGGCAACATGGCATGACCATCCACCCGCACAATGACGTCGTATCGAACGGCAGCAAGGGCGGCATTCAAACCGTCCGGTGTGCGCCCAGTGGGATTGTCGACCAAGACGACTCGGTCATCTGCTGCTCGAAGTTCGCTTGCGACCTGATTCGTGTCGTCAGTCGACGGTCCAAGCGCGAGCACAACTTCTAGTTGTCCGGACCACGTCTGGTTCAACACCGCATGTACAGCCTCGGTCAGATACTCCGCCTCATTGAGAACGGGCATGATGACGGAAACGGCATCGGATGCTGCCGCAGCGGATTGTGGAGACATTGCTACCAACGGTAGTCCGAATCACCCCGCGTTTTGTTCACCGGCTCGACTGGCAGCGCCACATAGCATCGGACGAACAAACCCACTGCCTTCGATGCGGAACCAAGCATGAGATGCCCGCGTCGCAGTGACATACGTGTGTTGACCCGCCAGCGCCAAGGAGTCTCATGTCCGTCGCCCCGCCCCGGCGAAAGCGTCCGCTTGGTCGCACTCTTGCGATCGGTGGTGCCGTTGGCATTCTGGCGATCAGCGGCGTCGGATATGCCGCAGCCTCAGAAGTGGCGAGCCAGGTCTCACATACCCAGGTCTACTCGCTGATCGGGCACCAAGTTGAAGACGACGGTGGCACAAACCTGCTTCTCGTCGGCTCAGATGACCGAACCGGACTCTCAAAGAAACAGCGCAAGGCGCTGCATGTCGGCCAAGACGAGTACGGCAAGCACACCGACTCAATGATGATCGTTCACATCGCTGATAACGGTTCTGTGGGCGTAGTCAGTATTCCGCGTGACTCTTACGTAGAGATCCCCGATTTCACGACCGCTAACGGAACGAACATTCCCGCCAGCAAGCAGAAGATCAATGCTGCGTATTCCCTCGGTGGACCAGCCCTGACGGTCAAGACTGTCGAGAAAGCAACCGGTGTACACATCGATCACTACGCCGAAATCAATTTCGCTGGATTCGTCAACATGGTGAACGGTCTCGGCGGAGTGCCGGTCTGCACCAAGGTGCCGATTGATGACGAAAAGTCGAACCTGCACTTGAAGGCGGGCACCACCACCCTGAATGGCAAGCAGGCCTTGGCCTACGTCCGTGCGCGTTACTTCGATCCCAGTGCAGACCTCGGACGAATGAAACGTCAGCAGACCTTCCTCGGCAGCGTTTTCAAGCGAGCCATGAGCCCGGCAGTCGCGTTGAACCCGGTTCGATTAATGTCGTTCCTCAACGCCAGCGCGAGCAGCGTCACCACTGATGAGAACTTCAGCAAGTCCGACATGCTTGGCTTAATCGCTAAGGCACGCGTGACGAGCCCATCAGCTATCTCCTTCATGACGGTGCCACTCAGCGGGGATGAGAACGTGCCGGGAGCTGGCGATGTCGTCATCTGGGACGACGCTCAAGCCCAAGAGCTCTTTGCCAAGCTCAAGACCGGCGATCCGCTCGTCGGCCCCAGCAGTAAGACCAAGTCAAAGCCCACTGTCGAAATCGACCCTTCACAGATTTCGGTGCAGGTTTTCAACGGCACGAATACTGCGGGCTTGGGAACCAAGGTGTCCAAGGCATTGACTGCCCAGGGGTACAACGTGGTGGGGCAAGCACAAGACGCCAAATCCCACGACCACACCACCACGGTGATCCAGTACGACCCCGCCTACGACACCTCACTGAAGACGCTGCAAGCAGCGTTCCCGAATGCACAGGCAGTTCCTGTCCAAGGACTCGGCCACACGTTCCGACTGGTGGTGGGTACGGACTACACCTCGGTGACCGCTGTGAAGACGGCCAATTCGTCCTCGGATGCCGATTCAGATAAGCCGAAGACCGCAGCCGACAACATCTGCGCGAACTAATCGTCTAGCGGCGCTCACCCAACGCGATTACTCGACGGCGCGACGAACGATCTCGCCCTTTGCGGTGGCACTGCTCTGTAGTTCGGACTGGAACTTCTCCATCTGCAAGCGGATTGAGTCGTCTTCCACACCCAGGATTCGCGCAGCAAGTAAGCCAGCATTCCGTGCATTCCCAATCGCCACAGCAGCAACCGGCACACCCGCTGGCATCTGGACGATGGACAGTAACGAATCCAAACCGTCCAACTGCTTGAGGGCAACCGGCACCCCAATCACGGGCAACGTGGTGACGCTGGCCAGCATCCCCGGCAGATGAGCGGCACCTCCCGCTCCAGCAATGATCACTTTCAAACCACGTGCTTGTGCCTGCATTCCGTAGTCGAGCATTGCCTGCGGCATCCGATGGGCAGACACGACATCGGCCTCGAACGGGATGTCGAACTCACTGAGTGCGTCTGCTGCTGCCTTCATCGTGGGCCAGTCCGAGTCTGAGCCCATCACAATGCCCACTAACGGCTCTGACGACTGCTGCTCGCTACTCATTAATCGCTCCAGAGATGAAGTCGGCTGCGTGTACTGCGCGTTCGACAAGTTCGGGTGACCACTGACCAACAGCGTTCACATGTCCTAGTTTGCGCCCTGGACGTGGCGCCTTGCCGTACAAGTGCACCTTGACTCGTGGATCCCGAGCCATGACATGACGAAACGATGCATACATGCCGGTGGCTTGCGTTCCCAGAATATTGACCATCACAGTGGCTGGGCTGGTCGCGCTCGGCGAACCCAAAGGAAGATCCAGAATCGCCCGCAGGTGGTTTTCAAACTGGGAGGTGACCGCACCATCCATACTCCAGTGACCCGAGTTATGCGGCCTCATGGCAAGTTCGTTGATCAACACACCGTCGCCGGTATCAAACAATTCCACTGCCAACATTCCGGTCACGTCCAACACCTGGGCGACTTTCATGGCTACTCGTTGTGCCTGCATGGCAGTGTCATCGTCCAACTCGGGAGCCGGCGAGATCACCATGCTGCAGATTCCATCGGTCTGCACTGTCTGCACGACGGGGTAGGCAACAGCTTGTCCATGTGGTGAGCGAGCAACCTGAGCCGCTAACTCACGGGTAAACGGAACGTACTGCTCTAAGAGCCATACCGCCCCATCGGCCAGTTCGGTATCTGCGATGACCGCCAACGCTTGGTCCCGGTCATCGACCACCCACACACCACGACCGTCGTATCCCCCGCGCGATGTCTTCAACACCAACGGCCAACCTGCGCGATCACCAAAAGCAGTCAGTATCTGCGCGACCTCATCATCGCTGGCATCTGCTGCCACGACCTGCCACTGCGGGATGGGCAAACCAGCATCTTGCAACGTCTGTCGCATGACGACTTTGTCTTGTGCATTGATCAAGGCCGACGGCCCAGGGCGTACCGCAATCCCATCAGCGATCAACGATTCGAGAATTGCCTGTGGGACATGTTCGTGATCGAAAGTCACCACATCGCAGCCGCGGGCAAACTCGCGCACAGCATCCGGATCGTCATGCCGACCGATACGGACGTCTTGGATGACTTGGGCTGCTGACTCATCGGGAGAGGCCGCCAGCACGCGAAGTTGGACGCCCAACGCAATCGCAGACTGCTGCATCATCCGAGCCAGTTGCCCCCCACCGATGACCCCAACAACGGGGAAGTCATCGATCCGTTTCAGCTCGCTCACACCTCTACCCCAGCGTCTGTAATCGCGATTCGGTAAGCCGCCACATGTGACTGCCCCTGCTGCAGGACTGCGATCGGGAAGTGCCCGGACAGCGGGTCGGTGGGAGCCGACATCGGCTCGATGGCAACAAGGGAGTCACCCGCAGGAGCAAAGAGCACTGCGTACGAATATCCCTCGTCGTAACACAGATTGATACGCCGCCCACCGCCTTCAAGCCAGGCCACAGCTCCTGGCTTCACTTCGGCGTAGAGGTTGTCCAACGTGATGCCATCGTCGTTTGGGTCTCCGAGTGCTTCCATAAAGACGGGTACTCGA
The DNA here is from genome assembly GCA_039812085.1 of Candidatus Nanopelagicales bacterium. Lineage (GTDB taxonomy): Bacteria > Actinomycetota > Actinomycetes > S36-B12 > UBA10799 > JBDHZU01. The sequence goes on from JBDHZU010000001.1 coordinate 17,338, forward strand.
GTGAGTTGTCCCGTGGGTACGCAACGGTCGTCCAACTCCACCTGTTCAACAAACGGCGAGCAGACCACCCAATCCGCGCGATCAAGTTCGGGAACGACAAAGTACGGATGCCAACCCACAGCGACCGGTACCGGCGTCTCGGTTGTTGCCGTGACAGTCGTGGTGATGGTGAGGGTCCGATCTTCGACCGACATCGAGACGGTCAGCTCGTGTGGGAACGGCCAAGCCGGAAAACAACTCAGGGTCGAATCGAAAGACAACGTGGCGCTCAAGGTGGCTCGCGCCGCTTCGACGTGCTCAGCAGTGACCTGCCATTGATCACTGCCCGCAAGTAATCCATGAATGGGCAGTCCGTTGGCATCGGGATGCACGCCCGACTCAGGGGAAACATCAAGGCTTATGCCCTCGAAGGTGGTGACATCAAGCCGATTCGCCCAGGGGGCAAGCAGTGGAATCCCGAAGGTCTTACCGTCCTTCAGCCATGCCTGTAGACCCGCTCGTTGGCCAAGGATTTCGACCCCATCGACGAGTAATGAGGTGCCAATCATTCCGCCTTGCGGGATAACCGTCAGTTCCAGACGCGGCGTCGCCAAGACGTACGCCTGAAGGTCTGGCGCATCCTCGGCAGGACGTTGTTCGATCCGGGCCACAGCGGCATCGCTACTAGAGGTCATGCGGTCATTCTTGCGGTAGACCGAGGTCACGGGAAATCAATAGCCGCTGAACCTCACTCGTTCCCTCTCCGATCTCCAAAATCTTGGCATCACGGTAGAAGCGGCCAACCGGGAACTCGATAGTGAATCCATAGCCGCCGTGGACTTGCGTGGCCGCACGAGAGTTGTCCATCGCGGCATTCGAAGAATGCAGTTTTGCGATCGCGGCCTGGCGTTTGAACGGTCGGTCGGCCTGCATCCGCGCAGCCGCATCCCGCCACGCCAATCGGGAGGTATGGGCGCGCACTTCCATATCCGCGATCATGAAGCTGACGGCTTGTTGTGCACCGATCGGTTTGCCGAATGCCTCACGTTGCTGGGCATATGTGACTGACTCATCCACACACCCTTGCGCCAGGCCGGTAGACAGGGCGGCAATAGCGATTCGTCCTTCGTCCAAAATTCGCAGGAACTGGGCGTAGCCACGGCCCAACTCCCCCAAAAGATTCTCTTGCGGTACACGCACATCGTCGAAAGCCAACTCGTGCGTATCGGAGGCGTTCCAGCCGACCTTCGCGTATTCCTTGCTCACCGTGAATCCAGGAGTCCCAGCCGGCACGATGATTGACGAGATGTGCTTCCTGCCATTGTCATCGACTCCCGTCACCGCCGTCACGGTCACGAGCCCAGTGATCTCGGTGCCGGAATTGGTGATGAACGCTTTGGATCCGTTGATCACCCATTCACCATCGACTAATTCCGCACGAGTCCGAGTTCCCCCCGCATCGGACCCAGCACCGGGTTCCGTGAGGCCGAACGCGCCGAGCATTTCGCCAGAAGTGAGTGCCGGTAGCCACTGCTGTTTTTGCTCTTCGGTACCAAATCGATAGATCGGCATAGCACCCAACGAGATCGCGGCTTCCAAAGTGATCGCGATCGAGGAATCGACCCGGGCGAGTTCTTCCAACGCCACACAGAGAGACAGGTAGTCCCCTCCCATGCCGCCGTATTCCTCCGGGAACGGCAACCCAAACAATCCCAGCTTTGCCATCTTCTGGACTAACGGCAGCGGGAACTCTCCGCGTACGTAGTAGTCACCAATTTCCGGCGCGATGACGTCGTGGGCGAACTGCTCGACCATCTGGCGCAGTTGTTCGTGTTCCTCCGACAATTCCATCGTGTCTGTCTCCTCGTTCAATTGGTCGTTCCTGCTCCCAACTTATCTCCGCAGGAACCCAGCAGTAACTCCCGCGACCGAGGTGGAACCACCACAGGCGCCTTTGCTCGCAACGCCGCGAGTTGTTCATCAGTCACTAAGTCGCGCCGCACGTAGTCCAGGTCTCGATAGATCGGGACGTAATCCTGAGAAAACTTCGGATTCGAGGTAATTCCTCTTCCCCATGGACCATGCACGTTAATGAACTCTGGCCGGACCTTATTGAGCACATACCGACCCATGGCACCAAGTCGGCCATCCGAACGTAGCGACGCGATCTTCGGATCGACTAATCCCGCGATGTCCACTGCCTGTTGTCTGCCGGCTAGTAAGACTCCACCCACATCGGCCAAAGCCAACGTGTTGGGCTGTGGCAGGCCAAGCTCTTGGGCATAAGCAGCAAATGACTGGCTATATCGAGCGTCAACCCAACATGCGCTCAACGTCGGCCCAGCGACGAATTTCGAACTGCTCGAAGCAAAATGCTGACCAGTCAGTACAGCCGCTGCCACGACCGCAGCAACACAGACAGCCAAGAGCGCTCGACTGGTGACTGTCGACAACACCCGCACTGTTGACATTGCCACCAAGGAACAGCCGGCTACCCAGATGGGAGTGGCAAAACGCAACTGGTCCATCCAGTCCTTATTCAGGACGAAAAATGCTGTACACGCTGCACCCAAGACAATCGCTGTCGGTCCAATCACGGTCAACCATTGGCGCCGGTCTACTGATCCGCTGACCTTGAGTACGACCGCAGTCACCACCATGACGAGCGCGAACAAACACGCCGCCCAGCCGAGGTAGGAGGTGATGTCTCCAATGCGGCCCATCGTCCAGATACCCGAAAAATCCTGCCCCTTCGCGATCGCCGTGTTGGGAACAAGCTGCCGGAAAATAATCCATCGAACCGTCAGCACCACCGCAAATCCACACCCAGCCATCGCTGCGTAGCGCACGCTCGAGATGCACCGTTCGCGCAAAGAATGTCCAGTCGCCAGCAGCAACGCGCAACCGATGAAGACCGGAAGGTAGACCGCCCCATCTGGGCGCGTGCACACCAGGAGCAACACCACGACAGCGGCAACCAGTTCGGTACGGATGGTAAGGATCTGGTCGAATGCCACCGCACGGGTAAGTAAGGCAATGAGAACGGCAATGAGTAATCCGTAGAGACCATTCTCCAAACCAGACACTGCCCAAATGACGTAGCTGGGAATAGCAGCCAGCATGATCCCGGCCAGTGCGGCGGCAGCTACTGCGCTCGCTGCTGGCTGCCAGATGGATCGGGCTGTTATATACACCGCCCAGACAGTGCCGATGAAACACAGCACTGCCAACATTTTGGGGAACCACACATAGTCAGGAACGCCGAAAATCGTGGTCTGCGAATCAAATAAATGGGCAGCCTTCCCGACGATCAGTGCCGCCAACCATGTGGGGTTGGAGTACCCCTCCACAACCGGTCCGCCTGGTTGGGCAACGAATCCGTTTCCCTGCACCAAATTGCGTGCGTAAGCGAAGGTGATGGCCGCATCGTCCACAATCCAGCGTGACAACCGGGAAGCCTGAACAAGAAAGATCCCGGTGGGGATGACCAGCATCGCGGCTACATACCACCGGGGAACTGCACGCTCATTGGCGAGCGACTGATTCACCCAACGATGCTAATGGCACTCAGTCGTATCACCGAGCAATTGGAGATCTTGTCGCTGGTCCGGTCTGACACCGATGATTTATGACACCTTTAGCTGGTGAACACCTCGATGCAGGTCGATGCACCGACTAGTACGGCCACGGCGCTCGCACGCCTCGTTCGACCTAAACAATGGGTCAAGAACGTTCTGGTTGTTGCAGCGCCGCTAGCTGCCGGTGTGTTACTTCAACCGGACGTCTTGGCACGAACGGTGATGGCGTTCGTTTGTTTCTGCCTGGCGGCATCAGCCACGTACCTCGTTAATGACGTATTGGATCGAGAATCCGACCGGCAGCACCCGAAGAAGCGGGAAAGGCCTGTTGCTGCTGGACTCGTTAGTCCGCGAACTGCCACCACCCTGGCCATCGTGCTGGGGTTAGCCGCAATTGTTATCCCGCTGATCTTTCATGCCTATTCACTGACCTACGTCATCCTCGGCTACCTCGCGTTGCAGATCGCCTACGTCGGATGGCTCAAGCACGAACCTGTCCTCGACATCGCCTGTATCGCAGGCGGCTTCCTGCTGCGAGCTATTGCCGGCGGTGCCGCCGCTAGTGTGCCGCTATCGAATGCGTTCCTCATCGTGGTGGGTTTCGGTGCCTTGTTCATGGCTGTTGGCAAGCGGTACTCCGAACTGGAAACGCATGATCAGGCGACACACCAGACCCGCCGCGCACTCAACGGCTACACCCCCAGTTTCTTGCGCATGCTCTTGGCCGTGTCGGCATCAGTCACCTTGATCGGGTACGCGTTGTGGGCATTTGAAATCGCCGGTAAATCACAGCTACCCATGGCCACCATGTCGGTTATCCCATTCACGCTCGCACTGCTTCGCTACGCGCGCGATATCGACGCAGCAGAGGCAGAGGCACCCGAAGACCTCGTTCTGGGCGATCGCACCCTGCTCGTCCTGGGGTTGATCTGGCTCGTCTTGTTTGCCAGCCAAGCGATGTACTCATGAGCCCTCGAACAGTCATCAGCGGGTGGGGCCGGGCGATGCCCGCCGCTTGCGCGGTAGAAACCCCAGAAAGCCTCGATGCGGTTCGAGACCTGTCCAACCAGTCGGGCGAACTCATTGCTCGTGGACTGGGACGTTCTTACGGAGATGCTGCCCAGCTATCGGGATCCACTGTCATCGATATGACCCGGCTCAACCGAATCCTGGACTTCAACGAACAAACTGGTGTCGTTGACGTAGAAGCCGGAGTCAGCATCGACCACCTCATCCGCACATGCGCAGGACGTGGCTGGTTTGTTCATGTCACTCCTGGCACTCGCTACGTGACGGTGGGCGGAGCGATTGCTTCAGACGTGCATGGCAAGAGCCATCACGTTGACGGCAGTTTTGGTGCCCACGTCATTGACCTCACCTTGCTCACCGCCGACGGCAGCGTGCGAACCGTCTCTGCCACGTCCGATGCAGACATTTTCAACGCCACCGTGGGCGGGATGGGCCTCACCGGAATCGTGCTGTCCGCTCGGCTAGCACTACGACCGATCGAGACCACCCAGATGCTCAGCACCACTGAACGATCCGCTGAACTCGACACCTTGATGGCCAGGATGACCGAGCTGGACCAAACCAGCCGCTACACCGTGGCCTGGATCGACACCGTGGCTAAGGGCAAGAAGTTCGGCCGTGGACTCATCACGTTTGGCGACCACGCCACCGTCGGCGATCTACCCGTGGGCGCAGACCCGCAGGAACTACACCTGCCGCATGTGGCAAGCGTGCCACTCGATCTGCCCACCCGAACCCTCAACCGGGCAAGCGTGCGCGCCTTCAACACCGTGTGGTTCAACAAGGCACCCAAGACGGCTCGCCCGGCTTTGACTAACTTCGCGGACTTCTTCCACCCACTCGACATGCTGGGAGATTGGAACCGAATCTACGGTCGAACCGGCTTCTTGCAGTACCAGTTCGTCGTCCCTGATTCGGCCAGCCAACTCATCGCCACCGGAATCGAGGCCATCAATAACACCGGCGCACCCGCCTTCTTGTCCGTGCTGAAACGGTTCGGGCCACAAGGCTCCGGATTTCTCAGCTTCCCTTCCCCTGGCTGGACCTTGGCCTTGGACATTCCCGCCCGGCTGTCCCAACTCGGACCAGTACTAGATGACCTTGACGAACAGATTGCCGCTGCCGGTGGTCGGGTCTACCTCAGCAAGGACTCCCGACTTCGCCCAGAAGTACTGGCGTCGATGTATCCCCGACTCGACCAATTCCGACAGGTGCGGGCCCAACTCGACCCGAATCAAAAGTTTCGCAGTGACCTGTCAAACCGCATCGGGATCTGACAGGCTGTGCCGATTACTCCAATCGGGTGACACTGGGAAGAACCAACGCCATCGGCGGTGGAGTTTTCCGTCCACCTATGCGGGGTATCCCTCAAGTACGAAGCACCTCGAAGACCAGAGAAAGAAGCCCGGCCGTGTCTGCTGACTCGTACGCCACCGAAATCGCCCCCGTTCGTGGGCGCGTGTCCACCCAAATCGCCGTTCTGCGCGTGTGGGCCGAGAACATCTACCGCGAAGCGGCCAAATTCGGCGTCATTGGCATCATTGCCATGTTCATCGATCTGGGCATCTTCAACCTGTTGATCCTGACCTCATTCGGGCATCGCCCCTTGACCGCAAAGGTCATCTCAGTGGCAGTCGCCACAACCTTCGCTTACTTCGGCAACCGCTACTGGACCTTCCGCGATAGCGAACGCACCTCGGTCGCCCGCGAATACATCCTGTTCTTCGTCCTTAACGGCGTCGGCATGATGATCTCGCTGTCAGTGCTGTGGTTCAGCCACTACGCACTGGGCCTGACCGGTTGGCTGGCCGACAACATCTCCGCCAACATTATTGGCCTGGCACTCGGCACGATCTTCCGCTTCTGGAGCTACCGCAAGTGGGTATTCCTGAAGGCATCTGAGCCAGTCGAACTGTCCGCTGAAGAACCAGTGGCTATCGATCAGGTCGCCGTCAGCGCCGCCTGACTCAAACCAGGTCAAAGCACAAGCAGAGGCAACTATTTGCTCTGCTTGTCTTCTTTGTCCTTGCCCTTGTCTTTCTTGTCTTTGTCTTTCTTCTTTTCTTTGTCGGAGTCTTTCTCGACCTTGGCGTGAGAGAGCGTCCAAGACCGCATCAGCCCGAAACCACGGATAGGTCGCGGACGAACGGACTTCACCTCGAAGGCTTCGTCCGATTCCAACGCCTCAGCCGTTTCCCCATCGCACAGCAACGAATTGGGTTTCGCGATGGCAGTCAACCGACTCGCTCGGTTCACCGTCGTCCCGAAAACGTCTCCCATACGGGTAACCACCGAACCCGTGGCCAGACCGATCCGCAATTGAGGCAGGTCCTCTTTCTGCTCGCTCATTGCCAGCAACGCCAAGGCGGTTTCTGCCAGATCATGTGCACTCTCGTTGACGAACAGAACTTCGTCTCCAATGGTCTTGATCAGTCGAGAACCATTAGCGGTCACAACGTCGGTGGCACTAGCCTCGAAATCCACGACAAGCTGTGCCAAATCGGCATCGTCAATCTCGCGTGATAGCCGAGTAAAGCCCACCAAATCAGCAAATCCCACACTCATGACATCGGTTGGTTCGTCGTTGACTTCCATCAACGCGATCGCGCGCTCAACGGTGGCTACCGACTGACGTCGCCAGGTGTAAACCAGCAGACGATGGAACGCCGGTTGAATCTTCATCGATTCTTGGATCAGCGGCCCAAGCTCACCCGGGACGAGCATGCCGTTTTCCGGCAGCACGCCACGCTCGGCAAATACTCGTCCCATGATGTTGTTGACCCACTCGGCCATACGAGCGGTTCCCTGGCCAAATGAACGCGACACTTCGATTGCTTGATCCGGGGTGAGATGCCCGCGATCAATCAAACGCGAAACATCTTTGAGCGCCGCCACATCTTTGGTGGTGAAGTATGGCTCATTTCCGGGGTGAGGAAACCCAAGTGCTCGCCACAGCGTCAATGTCCATTCCGGATCAAGCCCTGCTAACCGAGCCGCCTGCTCCCCGGTAAATTCGATCGGGGCACCCAGTAGATCGTTGATGAAGTCTTGTGGTGACGGTTCTTTGCCTTTTGCGCCTTTTGCCACCATCACGAAGCCGCAGGAAAATCGGTGGATAGCGGCTGGCTTTGCGGCTGCTGATTCGTCCATTGACGTTGCCAAGCTTCGGTCCGCAACTCAGAAATCTCTCGGGAGACCCGAGACACCCTGGATACGCCGCGCGCCCGTGCGGGTAGCGCGGCGAAGTCGGTGTGCACGATCAGGGTTCCGTAGCCCCCAATTCGTTGAAACAGCGATTGATCGACGGTCACATCACGGATGCGCACAAGCGGAATAATCCATTGATCTCGTTTCCGCGCAGATCGCAGTTCCAGCCGGTCTGTCCGAATGGTCAGAGCCGATCGCGACCACGCCCAAAACGGCTTAACCACCGCGGCGTAACAAACAATCGCGAATGCACTCCACACCGCGATATGGGCAAGCACAGAAGGGGCCGACCCATTGGTTAACCACACCTCAGCGGTAGAGGCAGCAAATACGGCAATGGCAACGATTGCCATCAGTCGTAAAGCAATCGGGATCAGAGCCTGACCACACGGCCGAATATCGGCAACCAGGGTGGGATCACGAGGGTCACATCCAGGCGTCGCTGGCTCCTCAGCGGGCTCAGCCGCTGGGAGCGCCTTGGTCGCTTGCCCGGTATCCACTAAGCAATCGTGGCATGCGGCATTTGAACGGTGCCAACTGAGCAACGAGACAGCTCAGGCTGGACGCAGCGTCACCACATCTCCACTCGTGATCGTCAGCAATCCACCCACCGTCTCCACGAGCAGATGACCGTCATCGTCGATGTCGTCTGCCAGCCCCACGATGTCTTCTCCATCTGGGCGAACAATGCGCACCCGCTGCCCGATGGTCGAACACAACTCGCGGTATTCGGCTGCGATTTCGGCAGGGTTCTTCGCGCATCGATCAATCACGTTGGCTATGACACTGGCAAGGACCGCAGCGGCAGATACCTCATCAGCCAGCTCAGGGCGTTCCAACAACAGCGACGTTGCATGCTCCACTGGTCGTTCGGTGGCCGAATTGCTCAGATTCAGCCCGATTCCTGCCACCGGAACTCCCGCCCGTCGTTCCAGCAGAATCCCGGCCAGTTTTCGGAACCCCATCGTTGATTCCGGGGCATCGATGACCACGTCGTTCGGCCATTTGACTGTGGCGGTAACCGACAATTCACGACACGTTGCTGCCACAGCCAGTCCGATGGTCAACGGCGCGAGTGACAACTGTTCCGGTGTTTTCACCTGGGAGGGATCAAGCACAACTGACATCAGCAATCCACGGCCGGGTGGCGATGTCCAGTCCCGGTCGAGCCGTCCTCGGCCATCAGTCTGTTCAATCGCGACCACTGTCGTCCACGGGATGACATGGGCGTCTGCCAAGTCCAATGCAACTCGATTAGTGGAATCGACCTGCTGGTGAAGCTGAACCAACCGAGCATCTAACCCGCGGCGATTCATCTCGTAAGCAATGTCATTACTTGTTAACGCACGACGTAACGCGACCACCGGCTGCACCCTGCGAAGTTACCGCGCGCGTCTGGGCACGGGTTGCTCAATAGCCCGACAACCCACGTTGTTACCGTTTGGACCACCTGTCACCGCCTATTCGTCACCGACTCCAGGAGCATTCGTGAGCGCAGATCCACAGGACCTTGTCGATGAGTCTGATGCCCTGGACTTGACAACCACCGCCGGTCGAATTGCCGAGTTGGCTCGCCGTCAGGCGGCGGCAGAACACGCTGCTAGCGACAAGGCCGTCGAAAAACAGCACGCACGTGGCAAGAAGACCGCCCGTGAACGCATCGAAATGCTGCTGGATGAAGACAGCTTCGTTGAACTCGACGCCTTGAGCCGACACCGTTCACACGCCTTTGGCTTGGAAAAGAAGCGTCCATACGGCGATGGTGTCGTCACGGGTTACGGAACCATCGACGGTCGTCCCGTCTGTGTCTTTGCCCAAGACTTCACTGTCTTCGGCGGATCCCTCGGCGAAGTGTTCGGCGAGAAAATCGTCAAGGTGATGGACCTGGCGATGAAGACTGGTGTTCCCGTCATCGGCATCAACGACTCCGGCGGTGCTCGTATTCAAGAAGGTGTCGTCTCGCTGGCAAAGTACGGCGACATCTTCTTGCGCAACGTGCATGCCTCGGGCGTCATCCCGCAGATTTCACTGATCATGGGACCGTGCGCTGGTGGCGCGGTCTATTCCCCAGCAATCACAGACTTCATCGTGATGGTGGATCAGACCTCACACATGTTCATCACCGGACCAGACGTCATCAAGACAGTCACCGGAGAAGACGTTGAGTTCGAAGAACTCGGCGGTGCCCGCACCCACAACTCAAAGTCCGGTGTCGCGCACTACATGGGTACCGACGAAGAAGACGCTTTGGAATACGTCAAAGCGGTGCTGAGCTTCCTGCCCAGTAACAACACCCAAATGCCACCAGCAGACCCGTTCGATGCCGACTTGTCCATCACGGACGAGGATCGAGAGCTCGACACCTTCATCCCAGACTCCGAGAACCAGCCCTATGACATGCACACCGTGCTTGAGCATGTGCTGGACGATGCGGACTTTTTGGAAGTACAACCACTATTCGCCCCCAACCTCATCACTGGTTTCGGTCGGGTAGAAGGCCACCCCGTCGGCATCGTGGCCAACCAACCGATGCAGTTCGCCGGCACCTTGGATATCGACGCTTCCGAGAAAGCATCTCGCTTTGTCCGTACCTGCGATGCCTTCAATGTTCCGGTACTCACCTTTGTCGACGTGCCCGGCTTCCTGCCCGGTACCGATCAGGAATGGAACGGCATCATTCGCCGCGGCGCGAAGCTGATCTACGCCTACTGTGAGGCGACCGTCCCCAAGGTGACCGTCATTACCCGCAAGGCATACGGCGGCGCTTACGACGTGATGGGCTCCAAGCACCTGGGCGGCGATTTGTCGCTGGCATGGCCGACCGCGCAGATTGCTGTCATGGGCGCCTCTGGCGCGCTGAACATCCTGTACCGCAAGGAACTCAAAGAAGCACAGGATCCGGAAGCTGAGCGCGCTCGCTTGACGACGGAATACAACGAGACGCTGGCGAACCCGTACTTGGCCGCAGAACGTGGCTACGTGGATCGCGTGATCATGCCGCATGAGACTCGCACTCAAGTGATCAAGGCCCTGCGAGCGCTTCGCACCAAGCGTGAAGTCCTCCCGCCGAAGAAGCACGGGAACATTCCGCTATGACCGACGCTGACGAAAGTGCCCCCGAGGCGCAACGTCCACGGTTGCGGGTCATCAGCGGCAACCCCACCCCGGAAGAACTCGCTGCTCTCGTTGCCGTCGTCGCCGCTGCCAGTAGCGATGAAGAACCACCAGCGGAACCGGTCAACCCGTGGTCGGCACCATCCGGTATGCACCGGCAACCATTGCCCGCACCGAGCCCTTACGCTTGGTCTCACCCGCTGGGCTGAGCAAGCAGACTGAACCAGTCCACCCCGAGTTCGGCGATCAAACGTCGTACGGTTGGCAGGCTCACTCCAATCACGTTGCTGGGGTCTCCCTCGATTGAGTCCACGAAGGCTCCGCCGATGCCGTCCAGCGTGAATGAACCGGCCACATGCAGCGGTTCGCCGGTCGCAACGTATGCATCGATCTCCTGTTCGCTCAGTGTTCCGATCCGAACAACCGTGCGACGCACAGCCGACACCTTTTGGCCATCGTCTGCAATCAGGCAATGACCGGTGATCAGATCCCCTGCTTGTCCGCTCATGTGTCGTAGACGTTGTCGGGCGATGTCTGCCGATCCTGGTTTGCCATAAATCTGACCATCCATCAACAGCACCGAATCGCATCCCAAAACAAGCCAGCTATGCGACGTATCAGCAAGCTGTGTGGCGACATCTGTTGCCTTTGACTCAGCAAGGACACCAGCGAGTTCTTCGGCAGTCATCGCTCGCCCTAGGGCTGCTTCCTGCGCTCGTTGAACGGCCGGTTCATCAACCTCACTGACTTGCACGGTTGGTGACAATCCGGCGCTCTGGAGCACAGCCAATCGCGCTGGCGATGCGGAAGCCAGCACGAGTTGAGGTCCTTGCGAAGCCTGCACGCCGGTTGCCCTTCTGAGAAATCTGCGGTACCTACGACCGCTTTGCCACTGAGTTTGGCAGGATCAACCCCATGGTTGACGACCAGCGGCTGCGCCTGACCGTGATTGGCACCGGGTATCTCGGTGCCGTTCACGCAACTGCCATGGCATCAATCGGGTTCGATGTCCTCGCTATCGACGTCGATGAACGACGCATTTCCATGCTCGACCAGGGCACAGCACCGTTCTACGAACCGGGGTTCGAGGAATTACTGTCCGAGACGCTGACGACAGGTCGATTGGAATTCACCACCGACTGGGCCCGGGTTGCCGAGCACGGCGATGTCCACTTCCTGTGTGTGGGCACCCCGCAACGAACCGATGGACCAGGGGCTGATCTCAGCTTTGTCCAGGCGGCAGTCGGAAAACTCGCCCCACTGCTCAACCGCCAGTGCGTGATTGCGGGCAAGTCCACGGTTCCGGTCGGTACTGCAGCCTGGATAACCGAGCACATCGCCGCGAACAGCCCCGCCCACGATCACATCGAAGTTGTCTGGAATCCGGAGTTTCTGCGCGAGGGTTTTGCGGTGCAAGACACCTTGCAACCAGACCGGATCGTCCTAGGGTCCGACTCACCTGAAGCACTGGCGACGATGCGTGAGGTCTACTCATCCATCCTGGAACAAGGCACCCCACTGATCGAGACCACTGCTGCCACAGCGGAACTCGTCAAAGTCGCTGCCAACTCATTTCTTGCCACCAAAATTTCCTTCATCAATGCGATGGCCGATGTCTGTGAGGTTGCGGGGGCTGATGTCACCGACCTTGCACATGCGATCGGTTATGACACCCGCATCGGACACCGATTCCTCGGTGCTGGCCTAGGATTCGGCGGTGGCTGTCTGCCCAAGGACATTCGAGCGTTTAAACACCGCGCGGATGAGTTGGGGGTCGGCGCCTCATTGCGGTTCCTGCAAGAGGTGGACGATCTCAATACTCGACGACGACGCACTATCGCCGAGCAGGCCGTTGAACTGTGTGATGGCGATATTGCCGGTAAGACCGTTGCCTGTTTGGGTGCGGCATTCAAGCCTGACTCCGACGACGTTCGCGATTCTCCGGCATTGACCGTGGCGTCGATTCTGGATCGTCATGGAGCAACCGTTCGTGTCTTTGACCCACAAGCACACGAAACCGCTCAGGTCGCTGCACCACATCTACAGATCGTCAAATCGTTAGAGGAAGCAGCGGTCGATGCCGATATCGTCATGTTGCTCACGGAGTGGAAGCAATTCGTTGCCCTGGACCCGCAGGCGTTCGGAGAAATCGTTGCCAACCGCCGCATCATCGATGCACGAAACGCATTAGATCCGGTCGCTTGGCGCGCTGCCGGGTGGGAATACCAAGGAATCGGTCGCTAACTCCTACGGAGTCCAGCGGTAGACCTTCACCCAATCGACCAGCAGATCGACCTGTTTGGTCTTCTGACTTGCCGACCGTTTGGTGCCCTCACTTTGAATCGCTAGCCACATCTTCTGCCGAGGAACTGTTGAACCGGTCACCCGCTTCCACACCTTGCCGTTGATCGTGTACTCCAGCAGGTTGGGCCGCCATTGGACGCCCACTCTGATCCATTTCTTGGTATTGACCTTGGGCGAACGGGAACCAGAAAACTTGTGCTTTCCTGCGGCAGTCCAGTGAACGTAACCAGAGAAAGACTTCCGATTACCCCCAGAGTCTTCCGCGATGTCGACCTCTGGCGGCCAGCCCTTCGTCGGCCAGAGCAAGACCACAAATTTGGCCAGTTCCGCTTTAGTCACTCGCAGCCGAACATCCCATTTGCCGTACAACTGCGCCACCTTGCAGTTACACACTCCACCGGAGTAGACATGCGACCCCTGCTTCTGGGCACGAATGCGCAAAGCGCCATTTGTCACTGATAGCTGCGAACGCCGCCACGTCGTCGTTGGGTTTCCACCTGGCGTCCCGCTGTAGCGACCCCAGGACTTGTTCAGTGCTGATCCGTTGAAGTTCTCGACGAAGCTTGGGGTCCACAACGAGGTCGCACGTGGCGTTGGCATTGCCACCGCATTAGCGCTCGTCGGCATCAGGCAACTAGCCGCGACGGAACCCGCGACCAACACCATCGCTGTTCGTTTGGCTGTGTACACCCTTGGCATACAGTCATGTGTCGGCGCACTGTTGCCAGGCCTGAAGGTTACTTCGGGCTAAATCCCTCAGGTTTATCGAAAGCTGACCAAGCCGAGGTCACCATGTCCTGCAGGTCGTAACTGGCTTGCCAGTCCATCTCCTGCCTAATTAACTGTGCATCCGCAACCAGCACAGCCGGATCTCCTGGGCGTCTGTCGACCTCTTGGGCATTCACATCGAACCCAATCACCTGCGAGACGACATCCATCACCTCGCGCACTGAACTGCCCTCACCACGGCCAACATTGACGGCGAGCTGCGCGTCGCCCAGCGGACGATCGTCACATGCCCGAACAGCACTGACATGCGCATCGGCTAGGTCCACAACATGGATGTAGTCACGAACACAGGTGCCGTCTGGGGTGTCGTAATCCGATCCGAAAATCTGTGGGCGCTTGCCGGTGGTGACTGCTCGCAGCACCATCGGGATGAGGTTGGCGACCGAGGTATCTCCCAAGTCGTCAGAGCCAGCACCTGCCACATTGAAGTAGCGCAACAGCACGAATGATCGGGGCTTACCGGTCAACTCTCCTGAACGGGCAAATGCCCGTACGAGCCACTCACCGGCCACCTTAGTTTCGCCATAGGGCGAGGTCGGAACGAGTACGCGATCCTCAGCAACATGTCCACTGCCCGGTTCCCCATAGACAGCAGCGGATGACGAGTAGACGATCCGTGGGACATCGGCGTCTTCCATCGCCTGCAACAGACTGACGAGGCCACCAATGTTCTCTTCGTAGTAGAACAGCGGCCGTTCGACAGACTCACCCACTGCCTTCTTGGCCGCAAAATGAATAACCCCGATGACATCGTGTTCCTTCATCGCATCGGTGAGTCGGGCCGTATCCGCCACGGAGCACTCTACGAATGGAACACCAGCAGGAACACGGTCGCGCAGTCCAGACGACAAGTCGTCAACGACGACCATGTCGTACCCGAGGTCAAGCATCTGTCGTAAAACATGGGAGCCGATATATCCAGCCCCACCGGTCAATAGCCAACGACTCACGAACGGTTCCTTCCAGCGATCAGTAGCGAATCAGCCACCGGTAGCAAACCGCGTAACGATGACTGCCAACCATCCAACCAGCAACAGAGCCGTGGTGCCGAGCAACGTGCGGCGTTGACCGACTTGCATTCGATTGGCATCAACGACGACCGCGCACCACACGATCATCCCCAACAAGAGGACGGTGTAGGCGATCCCGAACGGTGCGCCAGTCATGTCTCGTCGCCAATGTCCGGTCGTGGTTGTAGGAATCGCAGCGGCCGATCCGGGCGCGACAACATGACCGCTGCCAAACCCAGTACGACAATGACTTCGATAATCACCGAAGCGATCGCGTTGAAGTGGGAGGCGAACAATGGAACCAAGCTGGACAAGACGAGTGCACTCATTCCCACCGCCACGGCCAACCCAAGTGCCAACGGCAGACTGTCAATGTCGAGCGCAGCGACAACGGCGATTCCCACACCAAGCAAAACGAAGCTTCCCGTAATTGGAATCCGTAACCAAGCGGGTGCACCCAGCATGAACAACCCCAGCGCAATCAACGCCCAAATAATCAGGCCGATGCTGAGGCGGTGCCGGTGCAGGTCGCTCATGGAGTTAAGCGTGCCACGTCCTTCACAGTGCTGAGGGCTCGAGCGCGCCGACGTGCCTTGAGGTAGAGCCATGGACCTCGCACGAATCCGCCGCGTTCTGCCTTAGCCAGTTCTGCTGGATAGTCCGCAGTGCGGTTCTCGTTCTTTTCCGACTCCGGGTCGAGCATTCGCTTGATGCCTTTGGGTACCGCCCGCAGCAAAGCAACTCGCGATCCGGGCAGAAACAACAATTCTCGGAAGAGGAAGGCAGACAAGCCCGATCCGTAACCGACCATCTGTTTGGCCAGTTCTTCCATCGTGTCTCGATGGAAGTGTCGGATGACTGCGCGTGGTTCGTAAACGATGGTCCCGTCGGACATAAGCACCCGAACAAAGATGTCGAGGTCTTCCCCGCCCTTGGTCAAAGTTCCTGCACCCAGCGCAGGGTCGAATCCATTGAGCTCGGTGAGTGCCGATACCCGAAAAGAAGTGCTGTTACCGGAACCGAAAGCTCCAGCCGCAAAGGGGAACAGCGGGCCACCATCGCCACGAGCACCGAGCTTCCACACTGATGAGGAATCATCTGCCCGGCTCCATACCGTCCGGACGTATCCCTTGTTGAAGCCACTGCCTTCCTCGAACATCTGCTCGGCATGGGTCGCCAACGATCCAGGAACAACCAGGCCCGTCACACAGTGAACATCGGGATCTTGAGCGAAGACGGCAGCCTTGGAACTCAACCAGTGTGGGTCAGCCAATGCATCGTCATCGGTATAGAAGAGCAGTTCACTACCGAGCGCGACGGCTTCAGCAAGTGCAGCATTCCGCGCAAACGACAATCCCGGATTGGGCTGGTCAACAATCTTCAATCGCGCATCGTCGATTCCCGCCAGCGCAGCACGGGTATTACCCGTTGCGGGAGCGTTATCAACGACGACGACGTGAAAATCGCCGTCGTACTGCTGCTCCAACAGATGTTGGACCGCACTAGGCAGCAAGGGATGCGTTCCGATGGTGCAGATAGCCAGCGCTGCAGAAAGGGCGGGAGACGCTGCCGGTAACTCGACGGTTGCGCTAGTCGGCAAAGACAGCTTTTCCTGATCCTCACGGGCTTGCTGCGCCCACTGCTGCGGTCCGGCTGCAACATCGTCAGGCTCCACGGTCAGCTCACCGACCGGAACACCAGCGTCACGAACCAACAGGTACAACCCGGCACCGTCTGGAATCTGTGCTGGGGCGACTGGATTAGTGAGTTCCAAGTCGGCACAGACCAACGGACGGAAGGACGTGTCGGACTGTTCAGTCATGGGCGCTCAACCCTTCACATCATCGGGACGAAGCCGCTTGGGTCGGATCGCCACATTTGTTGCGGCAATACGTCCCACTCGACGGCTGAGTTCGCTCAAGAAGTCCACCTGCTGTTCCAGGTTCTCGGACTGGATCGAGATGTCGATGGTGTCGGCAATTTCCGCTGCCGCTTGTTCGATTCCCGCGCGATCTTGTCGCAGCGCCACGATGTACGGATGGCTGTTGAAGTCGATCGTCCGGAAGACCGGTTCGGTCACCGATGGCGCTCGGCTCCAACGAATGAAATCCGGTCGAGCCTCAACCTCATCCAGGCCGGTGACGGCGCGGACGCGTCCTGACTCCTCTTGCACGCCGTACGCAATTGCGACTGGTTCTTGGTCGTAGATCTCCCAGTCGATCTTTCGTAGATCCTGGGGACCATCGCTGATGTAGTGCACAACCGCGCGTTCCAGGATGTCGATGTGCCCCTGGTGGTAGGAGTTGACGATGTAGGCCAGCCCACCACCAACCAGGCGAGCTCCTACCTCAATCAGACACGGCCCTCGGTCATCGATGATGACTTCAGCGTGGAAAGGACTACGACGAAGACCCGTCTTCTGAATCACCTGGACGACGTAGTCGGCCAACTCCGTGAAGCGCGGATCATGGTGGAAGATCTTTTCGTCAAACAGCATGTTGTTTGACGCTTCATTGGTCTGACCTCGATATGCAGCGACGACGCTCACGATCTCTACGTTGCCGTCGGCATCCACTTGCCCATTGACTTGATATTCCTGGCCGTCCAGAAACTCTTCCATAATCATGAGGACGCCTGGCGCAGTAGCGAAATGGGCCGCGAGATCGTCCGAACTGGTCGATCGGTCAAAGTAGCCGATCTTGCTGTTGGCATAACCATCGTTGGGCTTGAGCACGAATCGATCGACCTCTGCCGACGACTCCAATATCTGCGCAACTTCCTCAGCGGTCCGCACTCGCCATGTTCCGTTGATTCGGGGAGCGCCCGGCTGTGCCGCGATGTGAGCCTTCAGTTCTTGCTTGTCTCGGAATCGAGTGAGCACATCAAGCTGGGCACTAGGCAAGCCAAGGGCATGGGCAAGTTCGCCCGCGTGCTTCACACTGCCTTCGGTTGGCGGCAATACCGCCACAATGTGATGACGCTGAGCCAATTGATCAGCAATTCCTGCCAGGTTGTCAGGGTCGGCAAAATAGCTGGCCGCAACCCGATCACTGCGCAAACTCGGAAAGCGTTCTCCCAAGATTCGGAAGTCTTGCGGGTTGGTGTACACCGCAACGGTCTGCAGACCAAACCTGCGGTACGCGATATCAATAAAGTCCGCGCCGTAAGAGTGGTTGGGGTCTAGGACGACGATGCATGACATTGCGCGTCACCGACCCGTCCGGGCAGCGGCCCGATTTTCGCGCTTGGCCTTCACCAGGCCACGTGCGTAGCCAAAGGTTGTCGCTGCGAGCCCCATCGGCAGCATCGCTGCCCTGGCCAGTCCAGATGGGTCACCGTGGAACGCCTCCTTGGTGTGCTTACCCATTCCTCCCAGCAAGGTCTTCACCACGTAGGTGCGTTCGGAACTCAATCCGTCGGCTGCGCCTACCTCAGTCGTCATCGCCGACTTGGAGATTCCTTCGTGGTAACACCTGCTCATGAAGTACTTCACGGTCTGACGATTGACCGGTACCAGGTGATGCACCACAGAAGTGGTGTCCCGCACGATCTGCGCCGACGGATCCGCCTGACGCAGTCGGATACCCATTTCCGTTTCTTCATTGCCAATAGGCACTTCCCCTACTCGACCGATTCGAGTCGAGAAACCGCCAACCTCAGCTACTGCAGCGCGGCGAAGTCCCATGCTCGCGCCGATCGGATTACGAATTTGTTCACCGTTCCCCGGCAGTCCGCGGTAGTCGCAACCGACCACCCAGCCGAACTCCTCAGGGAACCACTTGGGCGGATGGTCGCCTTCCCAATCTGGGCTGACTGCTCCACCAACACCAACGATGCTGTCATCGGATTCGAATCGTTTCCGGTACGCATCGATCCAACCGGGACCAGGGAACGCATCGTCATCTAAGAAGCAGACGATGTCTCCCGTTGCCGTCTGGACTCCGGTGTTCCTCGCACCAGACAAACCCTGCTGTTGCGCATTGGCCACAATGATGAGTTCGGTACCTGAGAAGTGTTCTTGGGCACGTTGCAGGAGCTGGTCGTTGTGGTCGATGACCGCGATGACCTCATCGCCTTGCTGAGCTTGCTGCAGTAGCTCGGCAACCCCGGCGGAGAACTCACCCCAACGCTTTTCGGTGTATGCGCAGACGATGGTTGAGACGGTGAGAGAGGCCATACTCTGATTCTTCCCAGTTTGACTGTCGTCATGCATCGCAGCACGTGGCTATCGGATGAGACCAGGCACTTGTTGTGCCGTCGCGAGCTTGATTTTTGCGCGAGATGTCTTGGCCCAGGACGACCCCAAGGTGGGCAACCGTTCGTCCACGATGGCCCGCTGTTCGGCAACCGTCTTCGACAAGGCCGCGCGGTCGGCAGGTTTGGGGAACGGGAATCGCAGCATGGTCAGCAAGTCACCTTCTCGATAGCTCGCATCGACATCAGGCGCAGGACCAAGGCCCAACACATGCAGATATGCCTCGATGAGTGGGACGCCGACCTGCTGCAAAGCCGGCCATGAGCCAAAGATGCGGGGATTGAAATCAATCAGTTGAGGATCGCCACCATCACGGGCGTAGACCCAGTCGATGCTGAAGAACCCGGTGTACCCAATAGCGTGGATCCACTGTTTGGTGAACGTCACGACTGCTTCGTCAACGATGGGGCGCACACAGTACGCGGGGCCCTTTGGATCATCAGGAGCTGGCTCTGGCAGGTAGCAACCCACCGCGAGCACGCGTCCATCGGCGGCAACTCCTCCGCAGTTCACGAAGTCACCGGCAAAGAATTCCTGCAGAAACACTCCGCCTGAACCAGGTGTGTCTAGACGAGTTACCGCATCAGCTAACTCGATCGGATCCTCCGCTATTGCCACTCCGACTCCACCAAATCCCACGCGAGCCTTCACCACGACGGGGTATTGCTCTGTCGTAGAGGTGTCGCTGGAGATGGCGGGAGTCGGCACAC
Organism: Candidatus Nanopelagicales bacterium; assembly: GCA_039812085.1. Classification (GTDB taxonomy): domain Bacteria; phylum Actinomycetota; class Actinomycetes; order S36-B12; family UBA10799; genus JBDHZU01. Next base: position 37,313 of record JBDHZU010000001.1, read on the forward strand.
CACTGTCCAGCGCAACCTGGCCTTGCACGAATTTGTCGACCAGAAGTTCCACCGGCATCTGTGGTCCGAGCCGGCGGCCGGGATTGGTCAATTCATGGCGCACCTGTGACAACGGGAGCACTAAGTCGTCGTGTGCTTGCAGATCGATGCAGCTATCGAGCACCTCGATGAATGCCGATTCGTCCACCACTGCCGGGTCCGATCCGGGCTGAGCCAAGACGAACTGTGGCTGACCCCACAGTGGGCGTTCCACCGCACGGGTGACTCGTTGAACAGCACCTTGCGGTTTGGGCATGAGGTGTACGACCTCGATTCCCCGAGTTCGCAACGCACCTGCCATGGCTGCAAAGGCTTCCCAGGAATGGGATTCGGCGAAAGCGATTCGGGTCATGCGGTCATCCTGGCCGAAATCGCTATCGGATTGCGACCGGCGTTTAGGACGCCGCGGGCTCACTCACTCGTTGCAGCAGGATGCCGCTGTCGTTTTGATAGACGACCTTCCATTTCTGGCTCTTGACTGCCATCTGGGCAACTTGCTCGCCAGCATCTGCCGGAATACCGAGATTCTCGACCGCAAAAGCAACCTGCGGCTTCGAGATGACGAGGAACGTTCCCTCCGGGTTATTTCCGGTATCGGCATCAAGTTTCTTGATGTTCTTAATCGGCCATTTGCTGACCACGTCTGGGCCACCCTTGTAGACCGTGACACCTTGATATGCCCCTGGTCCCCCCTGCGCAAAGTTGATCAAGGTTGCGCCTGGTTTCGCGTGATCGTAGAAAGCTTGGCGCAATGCCACATCCTGTGCCGAAACCCGTTCGAAGCTCTCGTTCCCCCAGCGACACAGCAAGAACACCGGCAACAGCGCAAGTAGCCCGACGAACGTCAGCAGCAGGCTCCTGCGCGATGGCATCCCTGCTTTGGGAAGCGCCAAGGTGGCAATCAACATGCACGCCCCCGGCAGCGACAACAACAAGACGCGCAGCAGACCCTCACCGCCATAGCTCTGAGCAGCCACCATCCCAATCGGCGCACCGAGCAGAACCAGCAATACGACGCTGACTCGCTTGCCCTGCAACCACAGTCGAATTGCCCCTACCCCAGCCAGACCCCAAATTCCGACGGTGAAAAGAACTCGCAATTGCACGATGAACAGGTGCGCCTGGCTCCCGGTGACTCGTTCAGATACCCCGGAGTCCACTGAACCCCCGACATTTCCCAATCCACCAAAGATTTCGTCGAGGTGCCCAGACCAGAATCCTTTGGCGGCGTAGCTGAGATAGCCAAGGATGGCAACGAGGACCAGCACGATCAGGGGCCACGGCCGCAATCGACCCACCACCATCAGCCCACCCAGTCCAAAGATCAAGAACACGGGTGTCAGTTGATGAGTAGAAACCAGAGCGCAGGCCAACATCGCCAACATGACCAACGTGGCCGCCCGCCACCGCCGATCACGAGCAAACTCTTCTGGCTCCAGATCACGTTCACCGGCCGCAACCAGCGAAGCCAAGGGACGTCGCCAGCCTGTTTCCGGCTGACTGATCCGATGCAGCCACCTACTCATCGGGCCGGGCTCTCGGCGACGGTAGTACGACACGATCATGGCCATGAACGCCAAATAAATGACGATTCCAACCGATTGCGGTGCGAAGTAATCCTGCCCCACCCAGTCGAGCAAAAGGAAGATGAGCAGACCCAGCCACGGACGGCGCCAACCCGGCAGCGTCATTCGCCCGATTGCATACAGCGAGGGCAGATAACACAACAGCATGAAGATCGGGGCGAACCGAAGGAATGACGATGCACTGCTCAGACCCATTGCCTCAGCAAGCACTCCCGCCCCGGAGAAGAAGGCGGGCCATGACATTCGGGCATCAAGCCAGGTAGTGGTGTGTCCGAGAGAAGTAATCGACTCGATGAAGCCCACGTGCAGCCACGCCACAGTGAAGCGGGCTTGCGACTCCACAATCGTGGCCGACCCGTGCAGCAGCACAACCAAGACAACAATGCCGATCACGAGGAACGTGGTGGGTTGACGCTTGTGGCCCAAAGCAAGGACAAAACTGGCTAGTGCCGCGATGACTCCGACGTAATACAGCGGGTTCAGCGCATTGACCAAACCCCAGGAACCGATGTTGTTTTCATTGGTGAGAAACAGTCCGGTCAGGCCGATGACAGCACCCACACCAAGCAACGCCCATAACTGGCGCGACGATGGGTACCGCAAGACCGCGATCACCCGCACAATCTGCCAGACGAATTGCCGCGAGGCCGTGCGTAAGCCCGGCCATTCCGGTGAGTACCCTTCATCAAGAGTTTGGCGAATTGGCGCCGACCAGCCGATGGGGAGTTCATTCAGTGCGCAAGGTTCTCATTGCCAATCGCGGCGAGATCGCTGTCCGAGTCGCTCGTGCCTGTAAAGACGCCGGATTAGCCAGCGTGGCGGTCTACGCAGATTCTGATCGCGATGCCATGCATGTCAAGGCCGCCGACGAGGCTTTCTCGCTCGACGGTGCGACCGCAGCCGAGACCTACCTCGTCATCGACAAGCTGATTGACGCTGCCGAACGCAGCGGAGCCGATGCCGTACACCCCGGATACGGATTCCTCTCGGAGAACGCAGACTTTGCTCAGGCCGTGATTGATGCCGGTCTGACGTGGATCGGGCCTCCCCCGCAGGCCATCCGCGACCTCGGCGACAAGGTCTCTGCCCGTCATATCGCCGCCCGCGCAGGCGCCCCGCAGGTTGAAGGAACTCCCGATCCGGTCGAGACCTCCGACGAGGTCGTCCAGTTCGCCCAGCAGCATGGTCTGCCGATCGCCATCAAGGCGGCCTTTGGCGGTGGCGGCCGCGGACTGAAGATCGCCCGCACCATCGAAGAAATCCCGGAGCTGTACGACTCAGCCGTCCGCGAGGCCGTCGCTGCGTTCGGACGCGGGGAATGCTTCGTCGAGCGTTACCTGGACAACCCCCGTCACGTGGAAACTCAGATCCTGGCTGACCAGCACGGAAACGTTGTGGTGGTGTCCACCCGAGACTGCTCGCTGCAACGTCGTCATCAGAAGCTGGTGGAAGAAGCTCCTGCTCCCTACCTGTCGGATGCACAGATCGATGAGCTGTACAACGCATCCAAGGCCATCATCAAAGAAGCGGGCTACTACGGCGCAGGCACCTGTGAATTCCTCGTGGGCGAGGACGGCACGATCTCCTTCCTTGAGGTCAATACCCGCCTGCAGGTGGAACACCCCGTCAGTGAAGAAGTCACCGGTATCGACTTGGTGCGCGAACAGTTCCGTATCGCGGACGGCGAGGAATTGGGCTTCGACGATCCTGAACTGCGTGGTCACTCCATCGAGTTCCGAATCAACGGAGAAGATCCCGGGCGCAACTTCCTGCCTGCTCCAGGCGCTTTGACAGTGTGGGAACTTCCTGCCGGTCCAGGTGTGCGTGTGGACACCGGATTCCAAGCAGGCGACGAGATCGGTGGAAACTTCGATTCGCTGCTCGCCAAGTTGATTGTCACCGGCGCGACTCGTGAACAAGCCATCGAACGTTCCCGCCGCGCCCTGTCCGAGTTCCAGGTTGATGGGATCGCTACCGCGCTGACTTTCCATCGCGTAGTGGTCGATGATCCGGCCTTCGCACCAGCCGATGACGCACCGTTCACCGTTCACACTCGCTGGATCGAGACCGAGTTCGACAACCAGATCCCGCCGTACTCCGGCGAGCCGAGTGAAGCCGCCGAGGTCGAGCCACGCCAGAACGTGGTGGTCGAGGTCGGCGGTAAGCGTCTAGACGTGAGCTTGCCCGGAGGTTTCTCTGTCGGCGGCAGTTCCGCAGCAAAGAAGGCCGGACCGAAGCGTCGTGCGGGCAAGAAGGGCGGTGCCGGTGGCGCTTCCGGTGATTCGGTCACCGCTCCGATGCAGGGAACCATCGTCAAGATCGCGGTGGAAGAAGGCCAGCAGGTAGAAGCTGGTGATCTGGTCATCGTGCTGGAGGCAATGAAGATGGAACAGCCCATCAATGCCCACAAAGCCGGTACCGTCACCGGACTCAATGCTGAGCAAGGTTCCACCGTTCCCACCGGAACCGTTATCTGCGAGTTAAAGGACTAACGTTGCGGTTTGCCCGGATCGTCTACGCAGCATTCGCGAGTGCGCTTGCACTCACGTTTGCTGTCACTGGACTGACCCCAGCAACTGCCGCTAGCGACAAGCCAGCATCGACCCCGACGGCTACTCCCACACCGACGATCAGCCGTCCACCAACGCCGGAACTGCAGGCAGCCATCACCGCCCTGCAAGAAAATCCACCGCTATTCGTCCAACACAACGCTCCGTTGGCTATCAACGAAGCCGACCAAGCAAAGGTGATTGCGGCTGCACAAGCTGCCCGAACACCGTTCTACATCGCGATCATGACTCGTCGTAATGACGGAGTGACGACTGCGTCGGCGCGTGCTCTGGGCCAAGGTGTCGGACACGGCGGAACCTACTTATCCATCGCCGGAACCTCTTACACCGCGGACTCGACAGTCACGGAAGCTAAACCCCTATTGGCGCAGGCGTTCCGAGAACAACGTGCCGATGGGACAGCCGCCGTCATCCTGCGATTCATCGAACTGGTGCAAGCCAAGGTTCACGGAACCACTGCTGCACCCATCACCGACTTTCCCTGGCTGAAGGCGGGAATCGTCGCTGGAGTCGCCGCCATCCTGGGCGGGTTGTTCCTACTGGGGGACCGGCGTCGTAAGCAACGTCAGGCCGCAGCTGAAGCTGCTGCGGCGGTTAACGCTGACACAACATCAGTCGACAACGTGTAGTCGGCGAGCAGCCTCGGAGATTGACCCGGACATTGACGGATACACCGTCGATACCGCCGCAAGCTGATCACTCGTCAGATGCGCATCCACCGCAATCGATAGTGAGTGGATCAAATCGCTGGCACGAGGCGCCACGATCACACCACCGGCAACATGACCGTCCGCAGTGGTCATCACTTTCACGAACCCATCGTTGTAGCCCTGCATCTTGGACCGCGGATTCGTACCGAGGGACTGGTACTGGGTCCGGCCATCAAATTCGCCAGACTCGATAGCCGACGAGCTCACTCCGACCGAAGCAATCTCTGGATCGGTGAACACAGTGCTGGCCACGGTCTTCAAATCCAACGGCACGACCACATCCCCAAACGCGTGACGCATCGCAATGCGTCCCTGGGCAGCAGCAACGGACGCCAACGGCAAGACTCCCGTCACATCTCCAGCGGCGTACACACCCATGACCGACGTTCGAGATACCCGGTCGACCTCGATATATCCACGCTCGGAGACACCCACCCCGATCGATTCCAAGCCGAGATCTTCGCTATTCGGCACTGAGCCGACCGCGAGCAAACAGTGACTTCCCTGCACTTCGCGTCCATCGGTCAACGTAACCAACACGCCTTGCCCGTCATCCGTTCGCTGTACGGCTTGGGCTCGACTACGACTCAGCACTGTCATGCCGCGTCGTAAGAAGGCCGCTTCCACGACATCTGCCGCGTCGGCATCCTCGGTCGGCAAGACCCGATCACGCGAGGACACCAACGTCACCCGAGCACCCAGGCTGTTGAACGCTCCCGCGAACTCCGCCCCCGTCACACCTGAACCCACCACGATGAGGTGTTCAGGTAACTCCTGCAGATTCCAGATCTGAGTCCAGTCAAGAATTCGTTCACCGTCGACCTGGGCATCAGGCAAGACTCGGGGACGCGCCCCAGTGGCGATGAGAACAACATCGGCATCGACGTGTTGCCCGAGCCCATTCGATGACTCGATCTCCACCTGCCGTGAACCTGTTAGTCGAGCGGTTCCATCAATGATCTGCACCCCATCGGCGATCAACCGTCGGCGAATGTCCGCCGACTGAGCAGCCCCCAAATCGACCACACGTTGATTCACAGCCGCGAGCTCAACCCCCGCCCGAGCGGGGTCCATTGGCGCCCCATCAACCCGCACACCAAGCTGCGCACTGTTGGCGGCCAAGGTCGCACTACGCGCGGTCGCAATCAACGCCTTGCTGGGAACGCAGTCAGTAAGAACAGCCGCACCGCCGATACCGGAACGTTCCACCAGGGTGACGTCGCCACCGAGTGAGGCCGCAACCAGCGCCGCTTCGTAGCCGCCAGGTCCACCACCGATGATGACTGCTTGGGTCATGGCACCCATCCTGGCAGTTACCCTGTGCGCCATGGCTCTCTATGCCGCCTATGGTCCCAATCTGGACCCAGAGTTCATGGCAACTCGTGCCCGGTTCTCTCCAGCACGGGGAACTGGTTGGCTGCGAGGCTGGCGATTGACTTTCGCGGGCGAAGATAAAGGGTGGGACGGTTCGCTGGCGACAGTGGTCGAAGACCCGGCGGGATCGGTCTTCGTCATGCTCTACGACGTTCCTGCCTGGGACGAGCAGGCGCTCGATCAGTGGGAGGGCACCGAACTCGGGGTATTCGTGAAGTTGCGCGTTCGAGTCGAGATCGCAGACTCACCCACCCCCGATGAGGACACGGCATGGGTCTACGTGGTCAACGGTTACGAAGGCGGACTGCCATCGGCCCACTACGTCGGAGTAATCGCCAATGCGGCAGAGGCCGCGGGCGCCCCGGCTGACTACGTCACCGAGTTACGTGCTCGCCCCTGCCGATCGTTGGACGATTAGAAAACGTCCGGTGGGTCGTACTGGCCCCATACCTCGCGCAACGCGTCGGAGACTTCTCCGCCGGTGGCACGAGCAGCGAGCGCCTCTTTCATTGGGTAAAGGCAGTTGTCGCTGCCTTCTGCCGCACGTCGAAGCGCATCGAGACCTCGTTGCACCGCAGTGTTGTCCCGATCAGCACGCAGCTTGGCCAAGCGTTCGCACTGTTCAGCTTCGATCGCTGGGTTAACGCGTAGCGGTTCGTACTTTTCTTCGTCTTCGATGGTGAATCGGTTCACACCAACGACGGTTCGTTCACCGGCATCGATCTCATTAGCGATCGCATAGGCCGAACGTTCGATTTCGCTCTTCTGGAAGCCCTTCTCGATCGCGGTGACGGCACCTCCCAGATCCTCAACCTGCTGCATGAGGTCCAGTGCCGCCTGCTCCAGTTCATCAGTCAACGACTCCACCACGTACGAACCGGCAAACGGGTCGACCGTCTTGGTGACATCGGTTTCGTAGGCCAGAACCTGCTGCGTGCGCAGCGCCAGGCGGGCAGCCTTTTGGGTAGGCAAAGCAATCGCTTCGTCGAACGAGTTCGTGTGCAGCGACTGGGTTCCCCCCATGACAGCGGCCAAACCTTGAACGGCCACGCGGATGAGGTTGACCTCTGGCTGTTGCGCCGTGAGCTGCACTCCTGCGGTCTGAGTGTGGAAGCGCAACATCATGGACTTGGGGTTCTTGGCGCCGAACTGTTCCTTCATGATGCGAGCCCAAATTCGTCGGGCAGCGCGGAACTTCGCAACCTCTTCCAAGAAGCTCGTACGAGAAACGAAGAAGAACGCCAAGCGTGGTGCGAACTCATCGACATCCTGGCCAGAAGCAATGGCGGCCTGTACGTAGGCGATGCCATCTGCCAGCGTGAAGGCGATCTCCTGCGCGGGGGTCGCCCCAGCTTCGGCCATGTGATAGCCAGAGATGGAAATCGTGTTCCAGCGGGGAATCTCAGCCCGGCAGTAACTAAAGATGTCGGTGATCAAACGCAGCGAAGCCGCTGGCGGATAGATGTAAGTGCCACGCGCGATGTACTCCTTGAGCACATCGTTCTGAATCGTGCCGGTCAAAGCCGAACCGGGAACTCCGTTCGCTTCGGCCGTCAGTTGGTACTGCAGAAGCAGCGTTGAAGCCGGGGCGTTAATCGTCATAGACGTGGAGACTTTGTCCAATTCAATGCCGTTGAACAGCACTGCCATGTCGTCAATCGAGTCGATGGCAACGCCAACCTTGCCCACTTCGCCATGCGCGAGTTGATGGTCAGAGTCGTACCCCATCTGCGTGGGCAGGTCGAAGGCGACGGACAAACCCGTGGTGCCTGCTGCGATCAGTTCCTGGTAGCGAGCGTTGGACTCCTTGGCAGTACCGAATCCGGCGTACTGGCGCATCGTCCAGGGTCGGCCTGTGTACATCGAGGGATACACGCCACGGGTGAAGGGATACTCACCCGGATCACCAAGTTGAGCCTGCGCATCCCAGCCATCGAGGGCATCGGGGCCATAAACGGACTCAAACGGCAACCCGGATTCTGTCTTCGATCCCATGGGTTCGAGGGTATCTGCGCAGGTTTTGCATCTGAGGCCCGAGGTCGGCATTCACGGTTTATCCTCGTGGGATGGGGGAAAAGCGGTTTCTTGCAGTCTTGGCTGCGCTCACACTGTCGATCATCACCATGGCCTATCCGGCAGTAGCGGCCTCACCATCTCCCAGTAAGTCACCCGTACCCGTCGGTCACTGGTCGCCGATCCCAGGTTCGACCGCTAAGGCCCCACCGGCATTGGGTGCCAAGAGTTGGCTGATTGCGGATGCCACCACTGGTTCCGTCCTAGCCGAAAGCAACGGCCAGTTGCCGTTACCGCCCGCGAGCACTCTCAAAACCTTGACTGCACTGACCCTCGCACCTCGCTTGCAGGGCGATTCCATCTACACCGCAGTCAACCAAGACATCGCGGCGGACGGTTCTCACGTGGGCCTCGTGGCGGGTGCGACGTATACCGTCAATGACCTTTTCCAAGGCTTGCTGCTGCATTCCGGTAATGACGCTGCCAGCGCATTGGCCAATGCCAATGGCGGATGGGCCGTCACGCTGCAGCAGATGGCGAGCGAAGCACAGCGACTCGGACTGAATCACACCGTCGTGAAGAACCCCTCCGGGCTAGATGCGGCAGGCCAGGTATCGACCGCACAAGATCTCGCAACCATTCTGCGCGGACTGATCGATGAGCCCGCCGGACGCAAGCTGTTCAACACGATGTCCTACGACTTCCCCGGTAATCCCAGCAGCGGCACCCGCAGCACGTACCAAATCGCGAGTGAGGACCGACTGCGGTTGTCCGGCTACCCCGGCGCGATCGCTGGCAAGACCGGGTTCACCACCCATGCCGGACGCACGTTCGTCTCAGCGGCAGAACGCAATGGCCATACCCTGGTGCTGGCACTCATGCAGATTGATGGCCCCACCTTGAACGCCGCGCGTGACCTCATGGATTGGGGCTTCGCCAACGTCGACAAGGTGCAACCTGTGGGGCAACTTCCGACCGCCTCACCGCAGGTCGAGACGCTCACTGCCGCCCCGGCGGCTCAACTGACGTTGGACGGCAAACCAAGCGGTAAGCAGCCGATGCGGGCTACCTCTGGCACCACGGGCGGCAAGAGCACCGCAGTCGCAATTCCGGCAGCGCAGCAGCAGTCGCAACCCGATACCGATACCCAAGCCGACGCTGAATCAGCACCCGTGAGCAATTCGGTCACCCTGACTCATTCAGCAACAGCCAAGGCGACACCGTTGTGGCGCAGCGTGTTGAACACGGTGCTCATCATTCTTGGACTGCTGATTGCAGCGGTCGTTGCACTGCGCATCCGCGCCGTCAAACGGCAGCGGGAACGAGCAGAGCAACGGCGAGCAGCCCAAGCAGCCTCAGCTAGCTGGAACGAATCCGATTCGTTCGTACGCCTGCCCGAGGGTGCGAGCCGCGACTTCTCGCGCCGCGTGGGCCCCAGCAGCCATCATTGATTCCAGCTCTGCTGGATCGGCCAAATAGTCCTGAGTTGTCCGAGCGAACTGCTCAGCAAACCCCGCCACAACCTCTGCTACCTCTGCCTTGAGTGGGCCGTACATCTGTCCCTGGTAACGAGCTTCGATCTGCGCGACGGGTTCATTGGTAAATGCGGACAAGATGGTCAGCAGATTGGATACCCCGGGCTTGTTCTCGGGATCGAATCGCACCTCGGCTTCGCTATCGGTCACTGCCGACTTGAACCGCTTGGTGATTGCCTTGGGATCGTCCAACAGGCCCACACAGCCACCGGGGAGGGACTTACTCATCTTTGCGCTCGGATCCTGCAGATCGAAGACCTTGGCGGTCTCTTTGATGATGAGCGCCTTAGGAACCGTGAACGTCTCGCCGAAGCGCTTGTTGAAACGTTGCGCGAGATCTCGGGTGAGTTCCAAATGTTGGCGTTGGTCTTCTCCCACCGGAACGCCGGCCGCTTGGTAGAGCAGGATGTCGGCCGCCTGCAGAATCGGGTAGGTCAACAATCCAACGGAGACCGATCCGGCACCGTCACGACTCATCTTGTCTTTGAACTGCGTCATTCGCTGAGCCTCGCCCAAACCAGTAATGCACTCCATGACCCAACTCAACTGGGCATGTTCAGGAACGTGGCTCTGCACGAATAGCGTCGAACGGTCCGGGTCGATGCCACAGGCCAATAGCTGCGCGTAGGACACCAAGGTTCGCTGCCGCAGCAACTGCGGGTCATGATCACGAGTGATCGCATGCAGGTCGACAACGCAGTAGAAGGCGTCGTACTCGTCCTGCAGTTGGGTCCAATTCTGCAAAGCGCCGAGGTAGTTCCCAATGTGGAAGGAGTCGGCGGTGGGCTGGATTCCCGAGAGAACACGTGGTCGAGCACCGGACGATGACATGGCGCCATTGTGGCAAAGCCACACGGGAACCAGCGGTATCAATTCAGTGATTGGCATCATGGGTCAGTGACGAATCCCGATCTACACCCAGATGATCAGCCACCGGCCCCGACTCGTAACGGTCCTCGTTGGTGGTTAGTCGCGATCCTGGCGTTCGTCGTGGTCTTCGGAGCGCTCATCACCTACATCCTCATCAATGTGGTGGACCCGGCAGAAGATGGCGCTGAATCTCCCACCGCGCTAGCCGGTCAGGTGCAGCGAATCTTGGTCGCCCGAGACGAGCCTGGATTAGCGTCGCTCGTACGACCTGAGTCGACCGCAGATGCGGCCGCTACCGCAGTCACCCGCACGCTGGATGTCACCGGCGCTCGCACCTTTACGGTCACTGCCAACGGTGATGTCATCAACGTCTCTGCCAGCGCGGTCACGGGACAGCCGTTATGCGCACAGTGGACGACGACTCATCTCAACGGCAAGTACTACCTGGCGAATATTCCTGCCCTGACGACTCAGGCGTGTCAGAACTCCGCTACGACAGGTGCGTGATCACTCCACCGCTCGGCATAGCTGTCTGCCCGTCCCACCCAGACTCGGCGACATTGCTGAGCAATCCGGTCGGTGGCACTGATGTAGTCGATCCGCCATCCGGCATCGTTGTCGAAAGCCTTCCCTCGCCATGACCACCACGTGTACGGACCAGGAACTTGTCCAGCATGGTCACGCGCAAGATCGTTCCACCCCTGAGCGAACCAACCGTCGAGGACGTCACGCTCACCTTCCAGGAAACCCGCCTTGCCGCGATTGCCCCGGTGATTCTTGATGTCTAATTCGCTGCGAGCAACGTTGAAGTCACCACAGACGAATGCTCCCCCACGACTGCTGTGTCGTTGTCGCAGCTGCGTCATCCGTTCGGTGATGCATTCGAGGTAGCGGTACTTCTCGTCTTGTCGGGGAGTATCGGCTTCGCCAGTGTGAATGTACGTCGATGCCACAGTGATCGAGCCCAACACCGGCACTGTCGTTCGCGCCTCGACCCATCGGCCGCTATCAACAAACTCGTCATGCCCGGTTCCCACCTGGATGTCGCGCAACGGAGTTTGCGAAAGGATCGCCACCCCTGCCCGACCTGCAGTAGATGCCGGAGCGTGGGCCAGATGCAGGTGACCAAGACCCGCATCGGCAAGTTCCTTGGCGAGTTGCTCATCACTGGCTCGGACTTCTTGCACACACATCACATCGGGCGATAAATCCGCCAACCAGGCCAACCCCTGCCGACGAGCAGCAGCCCGGATGCCGTTGACGTTGGCAGACAAGATGGTGACCACGAGTTGACCCTACGACGGGTAAGCAGTGTTGACTGGCGACATGGACGAACTCAATGTTGCGATCATCGGTTTCGGCTTGGCCGGTTCGGTGTTCCACGCGCCGTTGATCGCCAGTACGCCAGGACTTCGCCTAGCCGCGGTATCGACCTCCGACCCTCAACGGGCCACTGCTGCTGCCCGCTTCGGAAATGTGGCGGTCCACCCGAATGCGAGTGAACTCTTCGACGCTCACCCGGATCTGGATCTAGCGGTTATTGCGACTCCCAACATCGCTCATGCAGGTGGGGCGCGAGATGCCATTGAGCGTGGAATAGCGGTGGTTGTCGACAAGCCAATGGCATTGAATGCGATTGAGGCTGCCGAACTCGTGGATATGGCAGACGAGGCCCGGGTGCCACTCACGGTGTTCCAGAACCGGCGCTGGGACGGCGACTACCTGACCGTCAAGAAACTGATGGCCGACGGAGCATTCGGTCGAGTCACTCGAGTGGAGTCTCGCTTCGAGCGCTGGCGACCCACCCCCAAGGGCGGTTGGCGGGAAAATCTCCCACCCGAACAAGGGGGCGGCATTCTGTTGGATCTGGGTGCCCATCTGATCGACCAAGCCATCGCGCTGTGCGGACCGGTCGATGACGTGTACGCCGAGGTGGGAAGTGTGCGCGAGGGTTTGACGACCGACGACGATGCCTTCGTTGCCTTACAACACGCGAACGGCAGTCATAGTCATCTGTGGATGTCGGCAGTCGCGGCTGATCTGGGACCACGCTTCCGCGTCTTGGGTACAACCGGCGGTTTCCATGTGGATGGTCTGGATGGGCAAGAGCAAGCTCTACGCGACGGCGAGCTACCCAGCCAAACACCGAACTGGGGCGATGACGGTCGCACCGGGGTACTGACCGGGATCGAGGACGAGCAACAAGTCGCGCTCCTGCCCGGCGACTATCCCAATTTCTATGCCCAGGTGGAACAAGCGTTACGCGGAAATGCGCCGATGCCGGTTGATCCACGAGATGCCGTTGAAGTGCTCGCGATCATTGAACAAGCTCGGGCAAGTGGCAGCACGGGCAACTACTGAACTTAGATAGCGACTTGCAGCCTGTATCCGAAATGATCATTTAGCATCTCGGGGTGCGCAGCGCCCATTCATCCATCTGGTATCGAATCAGTATCTGTGCTGCATTCATCGTTCCCGTCACGCTATTCACCGTCCATGCCACCCGCTTTAGCCGTTGGCTTATCGATGATGCACTGATCTCGTTCGCATACGCCCGGACTATTTCCGAAGGCGGCGGCATTGCCCAACAGCCAGGGGCAACGCCCTCAGAGGGCTATTCCAATCCCACGTGGACCTTTCTGCTGGCAGGTCTGAGGAAGATTGGGGTGTTCGATGCCGGACATACCTGGTTTGGGGTCCCCGACTACGTAGCGGTCATTCGCATTCTGGGCGTGGTTTTCTTCATCGGAACTTTGCTGGCTTTCTGGCTAGCTGCCCGCGCCCTATTCAGCAAGCAGCTCGCTGTTGCCGCCGTCGCCATCGGCGGAACGACTTTGGCGTGTGTGCCTTCCTACGTGATCTGGGCGATCGGCGGACTAGAGAATCCGCTCTACGGGTTCTTGATCGCGTTACTGGGAGCCCTACTTGTTCGCGCTGTGGCTAAGGGCGAATTGCTTGCCCCGCGATATGCCATCGGCACATCGGTCATCGTCCTTTTCGCGGCGGCTACCCGCCCCGACGGAGTGATCTATTACGGGGCATACCCACTGCTCATCCTGCTGCACATTCGCCAAACGCCCCTACGTCAAAGTGCGCGGGCTTTACTCACCAGTGCAGCCACATTCGCTATCCCGGCTGGACTATTCCTGTTGTGGCGACATGCGACCTTCGGTCTTTGGGTGCCGTTGACCGCGGTAGCGAAGGGGCAGGACGTTCCCACTCTGAAATCACTGGAGAAGCTCGCTGACATCGTCACCATCGCCACCCCTCTCGTGATCATTGTTTTTCTGCTGGTCGTCCTCGCAACTTTCGTCCGTATCTGGTTCTCAACTCCCACCCAGCGGGACGAGTTCTTGCCAGCATTCGTGGCGGTGGCGATCCCATTCCTACTTGCCGTTACAGCCTTTGTGGTGCTCAACCGCGACTGGGCGAGCCAAATGCGGTTCGGCACACCGATCTGGGTCAGCGCATCACTGGTTTTTGCCCTGTGTGTGACCTACCACGTCGCTGTGTCCAACCCGACGCCTGCGACCAGGACTCAATTAACCAAGGGGGGCCTAGCGATACTCGTCGCCAGCATGCTGTTTGGGCCTCTGGCATGGACAGCAGGACTCGCACAAGAGGAGGAGTTCCGCGGTCACCCCAGCGCCAACACCTGCATCGTGGTCGACGGTTACGGCAGAACCTTCAATTACTACGCCGACGAACTCAATTTGCCCGATTCGTCAACCATTCTTGAGGCTGACATCGGAGGGCTCCTCATGACCAGTCGTCTTCGCGTTGTTGACCTGGCCGGACTCACTGATCCCACCATCGCCCGTTACCGCAAGCAGATCTACCAGCAGGATCGAGCGGTTGGTTCAGAGAATCTGCGGAACTACATCTTCGATGACCTCAAACCGACGTTCATGCGGTTGCAATACAACTGGTACGTGGGGTTGGAAGACGACCCGCGGCTCACTCGCGACTACGTGAAGATCTTTGATTCTGGGCTACGCCCAAGTAGCCAACCTGATCAGGACTGGGCCCGGAAAGACAAACCCGGCCAAGACTGGGTGCGCAAAGATGCGCTAGCGCCAAACAGCGATGTGGATTCCCTTCGCTCAATCGCGAAGAAGCTGCACAAACGCTATGTCGCGCGGTACACCCGAACCAACCCATTGGGTGGCTGCGGAAATCTCCACGTTGGTGGCATCCCCACAAACCTTCCCACCGCCTGAGTCCGCTCTGTCAATCAGGCGACCTGACAGCGTACGGATAAGGCAATAGGAGACGACTCACAGCGCGTGGGCGAGACAGCGCAGTAAGTACCCCGGCAGACTCGTCGCGTGACGGAAACAGAGCTCACCCATCGACCAATTCCAACGCCCGAACAGCTTTCGCGGGCCTTCCTTAACGAGCTGATTCACGGGCAGGGCATTGACCTACGTCGAGCAACGGATAATGACAAGTACCAGGCGTTGTCTCGGCTGACCCGTGAATACCTCATGGATAACTGGATCAACCGTTTATCCCGCCATATCGACGAAGCGCCCAAAGCCGTCGCCTATCTATCGGCGGAATACCTCCTCGGTCCGCAACTGGACAACGCCCTCGTCGCGTTCGGACTCAAAGAGATTGCTCGTGACGGATTAGCCGAACTCGATGTCGATCTGGACGATGTGCTCGCGGCCGAACCGGAGCCAGGACTAGGTAACGGCGGCCTGGGGCGCCTCGCCGCGTGCTACATGGATTCACTGGCGACGATGGGGATTCCTGCCATCGGCTACGGCATCCGTTACGAGTACGGGATTTTCACGCAAACCTTTGTCGATCACAAACAGGTCGAGGTGCCAGACAAGTGGCTACAGAACGGCAACCCTTGGGAGTTCGCCCATACCGAGATGACCCAGATGATTGGCTTCGGCGGAACCGTTGAAGAAGTCGTTGACGACGCCGGAAACACTCGTAAACAGTGGATTCCTGACCACGTCGTCAATGCGGTTCCCTACAACACCTTGGTACCGGGATACGGCGGTGCAGCAGTCAATACGTTGCGACTGTGGTCAGCCCAGTCACCCGACGAGTTCAACCTGGAGATTTTCAACGCTGGTGACTATCAGAAAGCCGTGCAACAACAGATTGACGCTGAAGTCCTCACCAAGGTCTTATACCCAGAGGATTCCACCGCCCAAGGCAAGCGGCTTCGCCTCTCGCAGCAGTACTTCTTCTCAGCCGCATCTATTCGCGATCTGATTGACCACGGGGTTCCGGCCAACTTCGACATTCGCCGGCTCCCAGAACGAGTCATCTTCCAACTCAACGACACCCATCCCGTCATTGCGATCCCAGAACTCATGCGAGTTCTGATTGATGACCACGGCTTCGACTGGGATGAAGCCTGGGGCATTACGCGCCAGTGTTTCGCCTACACCTGCCACACCCTGCTGCCCGAAGCGTTGGAGGTGTGGGCTGTGGATCTGATGGAGAGCCTGCTGCCTCGGCACATGGAACTCATCTACGAGATCAACGACTGGTTCTTGGACGAAGTCGCGAGCGCCTTCCCTGGTGATCACGACGTGCTTCGTCGAATGTCACTCGTGCAAGAGATCCCCTTCCGTGGCGTTCGGATGGCTCACTTAGCCGTGGTGGGATCGAGCAAAGTCAACGGGGTCGCCGAGTTGCACAGTCAACTGCTGCGCGACCGCGTGCTCAACGACTTCTCCGCGTTCGAGCCAGAGAAGTTCACCAATGTCACGAACGGAATCACTCCCCGACGCTTTATGCGAATCGCCAATCCGGGATTGTCAGAACTCATCACCGACTCCTTGGGCAGCGACGAGTGGGTAACGAACCTTGATCTGCTCACGGGGCTGGAACCATTCGCTGATGACGAGTCTTTCCGGCAGCAGTTTGCTCAGATCAAGCGGGCAAATAAGGCTGCACTAGCCGACATACTTGCAACCCGAGACGGCATTGACATCTCCCCGGACACCATCTTCGATGTCATGGTCAAGCGCCTGCACGAATACAAGCGACAGACCTTGAAGCTGCTGCACATCGTCACGCTCTACCGTCGCCTCACAGAAGATCCAAGCGCACAGGTACTCCCCCGAACCGCGATCTTCGGCGCAAAGGCAGCGCCCGGTTACTGGATGGCCAAAGAGACGATTGAACTGATCTTGCGGGTGGGATCGACCATCAACAACGACCCGAATATGACCGGGAAACTTGCGGTCGCATTCCCCGCCAACTACAACGTGCTCCTTAACGAATCAATCGTTCCGGCAGCCGAACTCTCTGAACAAATCTCCATGGCGGGCAAGGAAGCGTCTGGCACCGGAAATATGAAGTTCACGCTCAATGGCGCTCTGACCATCGGGACGCTGGACGGAGCAAACGTGGAGATCCGCAACCTGGTGGGGGCGGAAAACTTCTTCCTCTTCGGTCTCGACGTAGACGAGGTCACCGACCTACAGCAGTCGGGATACCAACCACGCGCATTCGTGGACAAGGATCCAGAACTAGCAGCCACCATCGATGCACTCATGAGCGGCGAGCTCACTGAAGGAGACGTGTCCGCCGCTCAGGCAGTCATTGGGCATCTGCTGGATCAGGACCCATTCATGGCACTGGCCGACTACCGCGCTTACGTGGACTGTCAGGACGAGGTCGAAGCACTCTATGCAGATCCGGACGAGTGGAACCGCAAGGCGATTCTCAATGTTGCCCGTGCGGGGTACTTCTCATCGGACCGCGCGATCCAGGACTACGTGGACGACATCTGGCACACGCAGCCCAACTAAGGGCTATGCCAGCGCGCGCTGCAGGTTCTCGTCGATAGCGGCGAGGAACTCTTGGGTGGTCAGCCAGCTCTGTTCTGGACCCACCAGCAATGCCAAGTCCTTGGTCATCTGACCAGATTCGACTGTCTCGACACAGACTCGCTCCAGAGTTTCCGCGAACTCGGTCACTGCTGGAGTTCCGTCCATTCGACCGCGATGGGCCAATCCGCGTGTCCACGCGAAAATCGAGGCGATTGGGTTGGTCGAAGTCGCGTTGCCCTTTTGGTGCTCGCGGAAGTGGCGGGTCACGGTGCCGTGCGCCGCTTCGGCTTCCACCGTCTTGCCGTCTGGGGTCATCAGCACACTGGTCATCAAACCAAGCGAACCGAAGCCCTGGGCGACGGTGTCGGACTGGACGTCACCGTCGTAGTTCTTGCAGGCCCAGACGTAGCCGCCTTCCCACTTCATAGCGGCAGCCACCATGTCGTCGATGAGGCGGTGTTCGTAGGTCAGCCCGTTCGCTTCAAACTCCGACTTGAACTCGGTCTCGTAGACCTCCGCGAAGATGTCTTTGAACCGGCCGTCGTACGCCTTGAGGATCGTGTTCTTGGTGGACAGATAGACCGGGTAGTTGCGGGTCAGTCCGTACCGCATCGACGCGCGCGCGAAGTCGCGGATCGAATCGTCCAGGTTGTACATCCCCATCGCGACACCGCCACCGGGGAAGTCGAACACGTCGAATTCCATCGGTTCCGAGCCGTCCTTGGGAGTGAACGTCATCGTCAGGGTTCCCTCGCCTGGAACCACAAAGTTGGTTGAGCGGTACTGATCACCAAAGGCATGGCGACCAATCACGATGGGCTTAGTCCAGCCGGGAACAAGTCGAGGAACGTTGCTGATGATGATGGGTTCACGGAAGATAACTCCACCCAGGATGTTGCGGATAGTGCCATTGGGCGACTTCCACATCTCCTTGAGATCGAACTCCTCCACTCGAGCCTCATCCGGCGTGATCGTGGCGCACTTGACGCCCACGCCGTACTTCTTGATGGCCTCCGCGGAATCAATGGTGATCTGGTCATTGGTGGCGTCACGACTCTCGATCCCGAGGTCGTAATACTTCAGGTCGATATCGAGATACGGCAGGATCAACTGCTCGCGGATGAATGACCAGATGATGCGGGTCATCTCGTCGCCGTCAAGTTCGACGACCGGATTCTCAACCTTGATCTTGCTCATACCAGTGACCTTCTCCAGGTGATATTCGGTTCGAGGGACTACAGGCTGGCGACGTCGCCTTGCTTCTCACGGACTGCCTCGGCAGCTTCCAGCAGAGCAGCCTTCTCTGACTCAGTGAGGTCGGTCTCGACGACCTTCTTGACTCCACCAGCGCCGATTTCTCCCTCGACGCCGAGGTACACACCGGAGATTCCGAACTCGCCGTCAACCCAGGTGCAGACCGGCATGACTGCGCCGGAATCTTCCGCCACTGCCTTGGCCATGCGAGCGGCAGCAGCGCTGGGGGCGTAGTAGGCAGAACCCGTCTTGAGCAGGGCAACAACTTCGGCACCACCGTTACGGGTACGCACGACGAGTTCTTCGATTTCGTCGTCAGACAGCAGGTCACTCAATGGCTTACCGTCCACACTGCACTGACTAGGAACCGGAACCATCGTGTCGCCGTGGGAACCCAGGGTCAGGGTCTTGACCGAGCCGACTTCGACGCCCAGCTTCTCGGCCACAAAGTTGGTGAAACGAGCGGTATCCAGCATTCCGGCCTGACCGATCACACGAGCCTTCGGGAATCCGGACGCCAACTGTGTCAGAGCGGTCATCTCATCCAGCGGATTGCTGACCACGATGATCACGGCGTTAGGGGCATGCTTGGCAACTTGTTCGGCAACGCCACGCACAATCTTGGCGTTGACCTCGATCAAGTCCATTCGGCTCATGCCGGGCTTACGCGGCAGACCAGCGGTGATGACCACGATGTCCGAATCGGCGATTGCTTCGTAGCCTTCGCCATCAGCAGTAGTGGTCTGGCCGACAACCTTGGTCTCGAATCCTTCGATCGGCCGGGACTGGTTCATGTCCAGAGCAAGACCTTCTGCCTTGCCATCCACGATGTCGGTCAGAACAACCGTCTCGAAGATGTCGTACTCAGCCATTCGCAAGGCTGTGGTGGAACCGTAGAAACCTGCACCGATGACGGTTGCTTTGCCAGATCGAGCCATGAAGTAGGCGCTCCTCAGTCACGAATTGCTGCTGGATGAGTGTTCCCAGCAAGCCTAATCGTGCGAGTTTGCTAGTTCGGAGCCGGTACCCACAACGCAGAAAGCAACAAGCCGAGCGCCAAGGCACCGAGCACGATCAAGTCCACGACTCGTCCTCGAACCTTCAATAAACCTGCCTCAGAATCAGGCAACACGAGACGAAGGAAGAACGCCAAGACCAGGCTGGTCGCCAACGCAACTGCACCTCGGCGGAACGAGTCGAGCAACACGATCACAAGTGAAATGCCGACGCAGGTGAGCACTAAGAGGAGTGGCCATTCCGGAATCCCGAGTCCGTGATGGACCCACGAACGTTCGGTCGACTCTGCAGGCTGCTCCACCGGACGCAACGGGACAACGTTCGAAGGAAGCTCAGGCTCCTCCGGTATCCGCTGCGCACTCGATGCGTTGGCCACGCTCGCCACCTTAAGTCGCGCTACGCCATGAAGCGGCGTACCAACAAGAACTTTACTCGCGTGTCTGGGCATAAGCAGCTTCGACAACATTCGCGATCAACATCGCGCGAGTCATCAGACCAACCCCGCCGGGCATGGGGGCCAGATATCCGGCAACCTCACGCACCTCGGGTGCGACATCACCCACGAGTCCTGCATCCGTGCGGGTAATGCCGACATCGAGCACGGCTGCGCCCGGACGAATCATGTCTACGGTGATCAAGCCGGGGACGCCGGTGGCGGCAACCACGATGTCTGCTCGGCGGGTGTGTTCGGCAACATCACGGGTACCGGTATGACAGACGGTGACGGTCGAGTTTTCGTTTCGACGGGTGAGCAAGAGCGATAACGGACGGCCAACTGTGACGCCACGACCCACGATGCACACTTCAGCACCCGCGGTAGGGACGTCGTAACGCTTGAGTAGTTCCACGATTCCGCGCGGCGTGCATGGCAAAGGACCGGGTGCACCAAGCACGAGACGACCAAGGTTGACCGGGTGCAGACCGTCGGCGTCTTTGGTGGGATCCATCCGTTCCAGCACAGCCTGCTCATCCAAACCCTTGGGTAGGGGCAGTTGAACGATGTAGCCGGTGCAGTTTTCGTCGGCATTGAGCTGATCGACCGCGTCGAGCACCTCGGCCTGGGTGGCCGTCTCGGGAAGGTCTACCCGGATCGACGCAATGCCGACTTCTGCGCAGTCACGATGTTTGCCGTTGACATAGGCGCTGCTGCCGGGGTCCTGACCGACAAGCACTGTTCCCAAACCGGGGATGATCCCACGCTCTTTGAGTTGATCTACCTTGCCGCGCAACTCGGCCTTAATCGCCGAAGCGGTCACCTTGCCGTCGAGAATCTGTGCAGTCACGGTCCAACCCTACGCATCCGCGCCCAGGCAGCTAGCGACACGGCGACAGCCGTCACCAGAACGCCAATGATTAGTCCGGGATCGACTCGATCATTTGCCAGCGGCGCCGCGAGATCCAACACGAGAGCGGCGGCAAGCTGGCCCAGAATCGATAGCAAGGCGAATAGCAACACTCCCAGGCTCTTGATCACTGCCGCCGACACCACGATGAACACCACACCGATAAAGCCGCCCACCCACAACACAGGTTGACTCCACGGCGCAGGTGGCGGGTGGATCGCAGTCGCCCCAATCAGACGTGAGATCCCCAAGGCAATCGTCAGCCCAGCGAATCCAACGATGAAGTTGACCACACCCGCAGCCCAAGGAGTTCCTGCTGCCACTGCCACTCGCCCATTAACGGCCTGTTGAACGGCAATAGCGGCACCGGCCACAAACACCAACGCCAATGCCCACCACACGATGCGCCCATCCGCGATTCGTCCAGAGACAGCGATACCGACGCCAATGGTGGCGAGCACTGCGGCAATCACCCGAAGCTTCGTGACCGGTTGAACTCCACTCGGGCCTAGACCTACTCGGTCAACCCACAGAGATGAACCGTTCTGACTTGCCACCACCGCCACGGTAAAGATGGCAACCCCGAGGAATCGGACGGTGAGACCTTGGGCAGCGACAAAGGTTGCTCCGCCCAACCCGCCGAACAATTGCCAGGCGGCGAACGATCGATTCCCATTCACATCACGTCGAACTGCCGTGGCTAGCTGAGACATCCCTCGACGCAACGAGGGAACCGTCGCCCACATCACCAGCAAAATCAGCAGACCCACACCAAAGGAAATCCAGGCCGCGAAGATGCCGTCGGATACGACCACGCCAAGGCGACCGTTAATGCGCGACTGGATAACAGTTAACGCTCCGACCACCACCGCACTAGTCGCGGCAATGGGATGCAACTGATGATCAGTGGAAGAAATGCCGGATCCCGGTGAAGTACATCGTGATACCAGCAGCTTGAGCGGCCGCAATCACTTCATCGTCGCGCACAGATCCACCAGGCTGAACAACTGCTCTCACTCCGGCAGCCAGCAACACGTCCAAACCATCGGCGAACGGGAAGAAAGCATCCGAGGCACCCACTGAATCCTTCGCTCGGCCTTCGCCTGCTCGCTCGACCGCCAGACGAGCCGAGTCGACCCGGTTCACCTGACCCATTCCAATCCCGACCGCAGCTTGATCTTTGGCCAACAGAATGGCGTTGGACTTCACTCCCCGAACCGCTCGCCAAGCAAACTCCAGATCCGCGAGGGTCTGTTCATCTGCAGGTTCGCCAACCGCCAATGTCCAGTTCGCGGGGTCGTCGCCGTCGGCATCAATCCGGTCAGCCAACTGCATCAGCAGACCACCGCTAATTGGCCGCTGCTCTGGACGAGGGCCTGCCGGCACATCGGCCGCAACCAAGATTCGCAGATTCTTCTTGGCCTGCAGGATTTCCAGCGCTTCTGGCGAGTAGGACGGCGCCACGATTACTTCCGTGAATACCTCGGCCACTTGCCGGGCCATATCGGCATCAACCTGACGGTTCGCGGCAATCACTCCACCGAAAGCAGACAACGGGTCAGTCTCGTGGGCTTTTGCGTGGGCAACTGCAATCTCGTCGGCAACAGCCACTCCACAGGGGTTGGCGTGCTTGATGATCGCGACTGCTGGCTGAGAAAAGTCGTACGCCGTTCGTCGGGCAGCATCGGCATCGACGTAGTTGTTGTACGACATTTCCTTGCCGTGCAGTTGGTCAGCCTGCGCGATTCCGTCGGGCGCTACCGGGCTGATGTAGAGGGCAGCGTCCTGGTGTGGATTCTCGCCGTATCGCAGCACCGCAGCTCGTTCGTAGACGCCACCGACCCAGCCGGGGAACACCGACGACGGGTCTGCCGCCACTGTGCTGCCCATCCATGAGGCAACCGCCACGTCGTAGCTGGCCGTATGTCGGAATGCATCTGCCGCAAGCGCCTGACGCTGTTCCAGGGTGAAACCACCATTGCCCACTGCCTCGATGACTTCGGGGTAACGCGACGGGCTCACCACCACAGCAACTGACGGGTGATTCTTAGCGGCTGCTCGCACCATCGCTGGCCCACCGATGTCGATCTGCTCGATGCATTCATCCGAACTGGCACCGGAGGCGACCGTCTCGTTGAACGGATACAGGTTGACGACGACCAACTCGAATGGCTCGATATCTGCTTCAGCTAGTTGGGACTCGTGATCGCCGAGACGAAGGTCAGCCAAGATGCCCGCGTGTACGCGGGGGTGCAACGTCTTGACTCGACCATCCAGCATCTCCGGCGAGCCCGTCACCTGCGATACCTCAACGACCTCAATCCCAAGATCGGAGATCCGGGCAGCAGTTGAACCTGTCGACACGATCTGGACCCCGGCGTCAGCAAGACCCTGTGCTAATTCCGACAACCCGGTCTTGTCATACACCGAGATAAGAGCTCGTTTGATCGGTCGCTTACTCATGCGAACCTGGCCTTCCGTCCATCGACAATTACTTGGGCTGTGCAGAACCGGGCGACGGTGTCGACCAGTAGTTGTCGTTCTACGACCTTGATGCGTTCGTGCAAGGTCGGCACGTCGTCGTCGGGCAAAACCTCCACCGAGGCTTGCGCCAAGATCGGTCCGGTATCAACGCCGTTGTCCACCAAGTGCACGGTGCAACCAGAGAGTTTGACGCCGTGGGCAATCGTCTGTTCGACCGCATTGCCGCCGGGGAACGACGGCAACAGTGACGGATGGGTATTAATGATCTGCTGTGGCCACTTGGCCAAGACCTGCGTTCCCAAGATGCGCATAAAGCCCGCGCTGACGATCACATCCGGTGCATGAGCCGCGATTGCTTCGGCCAGATCGGCGTCCCATTCAGCACGGTCTTCATAGTCACGGGGATCAACGACGAAGATAGGAATGTCAGCGGCAACTGCACGATCTAAGCCCGCTGCGGACATCGAGTCGGCGCCAACCGCCACGATCTGACCGGTGAGCTCATTGCGACTTTGGGCGTCTAGCAGGGCCTGCAGATTCGTGCCGCTGCCAGAGATGAGCACGACGAGCCGTGTCTGGGCGCTGTTCACTGACGAGAGTCTATGAGTCATCGCGTGAACGTCGACGCAGCGACGTCAACCGAGACTTTCGATTCGAAGCAACATCCAGGTCAAGCTGCTGATCCGTGACATCGATTGCGTCGGGCATCTTCCGACTGCGGTACCACTGACGAACGTGTCGAACACAGTCACCGATTAAGCCGCCGATACCCGCAAGTACGCCGGCCGCCAACGCTGTCTGCCAGGCCACCGGGCCAGTCGTCGCCATCCGACCGGCACCTAGCCCACCACCGGCTAGCAAGCAGGCGCAGAACACGATGACGATCAGCGTTCCAAGGACCATTCCGCGTTCACGCCAAGCCGCTCGACGACGCAAGCTCATGGGTTCAGTCGGACTCATCACGATCATCATGACCACACCAGCGAGGATCCCGATGGCTGGCAATCCGAGCGTCCAAGCAGGTACCTGTTCGGGGATACCGGCGAACATCGGGAATGCGGGCACCGTGCCGAGATCCACGCCCAAAGGAGATACCTGTGTGCCTTCGCCCAAGGCGAATCCGGGACCGAGAATGAAGCTTGCCGCCCACACCAACAGATTGGGGAGATACGTCGCGGCCAGGACGAACAGTAAGAGGTCACCCAGTAGCCCAGGGTTGAGCAACTGCGTCATTTTGACCGCACCGCCGAAGTGCAGCAACAAGCTGGCAGCCATCACCACACCAGCCGCCGCAACAATCACCAGACAGGCAGCAGTCGCTGCGCGAACTCGCAAACGCCACACACCCGGGACCAAGCCAGTCACTGTGTCCAGCAACGATGCTTCGCGCAAGACGCCAAAGCCCAAACCAACCGCGCTGACCAATCCCGCACCCACGAGTGCGTACAGCGGCGACACCCACACGCTGTCTGTGCGGCTCATGCTGGCAACGAGCAAACCGACCGTGGCGTAAACACCTGCGCCCATTCCGATGACGGTTCGGGCTTCCGACACCAACACAGTGCCGCTACGTCGGGCAGCCCACTGTCCGGAACGAGCCGCAAGGAGCAATGGGATTGCCAATAGCCCGAGTGGTAGTGCGGTGATGGATCCACCCGAAATGGACAGCGGCACATGGTGAACGCCCAGCCAAGCGTTACCCGCTGAATGAACCATTCCGGAGAAGCTGCCGGTGCCTGCCCCAACGATCCATGCAATCAAGACAACTGCACCGACTCCCAGCAGGCCCAAAATTGCCGCCCACAGCCCAGCTACTGCACCTGCTTGCGCCGGACTCAGTCGATCAACGACCGCATCGGTTCGAGAACGAACGACCCGTGTCCACTGTTGTCGACGACCACCCTCAGGAGCGGCAACGCCCGCTGTCCGTGATCGGGGTCGAGCGCCGGCACCGGATCGACGAATTGTTCGCCTGCTCTCCGGTCGTTGTGCCACCGAAATAGTCTCGCTGACGAATTCGTTCTCGTCAGCTATTCCACGCCGAAGCCACCGGAATCAGTGACCACGAGCAGTGGCTACAGCGATTCGACGATCTCGCGCATCAAGCGCGCGGTCTCTGACGGAGTCTTGCCGACCTTCACGCCGACTGCCTCAAGGGCTTCCTTCTTCGCCTCGGCTGTGCCGGACGAACCGGAAACGATGGCACCTGCGTGACCCATCGTCTTGCCCTCAGGAGCGGTGAAGCCCGCCACGTAACCAACCACCGGCTTGGTGATGTGCTCACCGATGTAGGCCGCTGCACGCTCTTCCGCGTCGCCACCAATTTCGCCGATCATCACGATCGCGTCAGTCTCCGGATCGTCCTGGAATGCCTGCAAACAATCGATGTGCGTGGTGCCGATGATCGGGTCACCACCGATACCGACGCAGGTGGAGAATCCGATGTCGCGCAGTTCATACATCATCTGGTAGGTCAAGGTGCCGGACTTGGACACCAGACCGATACGACCCGCCTTGGTGATGCTGGCCGGGATGATTCCCGCGTTGGACTTGTCCGGAGAAATCAGACTGGGGCAGTTCGGCCCGATGATGCGGGTCGTGCCCTTCTGTTCGGAGTACGCGAAGAACTCGGCCGTGTCATGGACCGGCACACCTTCGGTGATGACAACGCACAGCGGAATCTCGGCATCGATTGCTTCGATGACAGCGGCCTTGGTGAAAGCCGGAGGGACGAATACAACGGACACGTCGGCACCGGTCTCTGCCATAGCTTCGGCAACCGTTCCGTAGACGGGGATGTTGTGGTCTTCGATCTCGACCTTTTCTCCCGCCTTGCGTGGGTTCACACCCGCGACAACCTGCGTGCCGGAAGCCAGCATTCGCGTGGTGTGCTTCATGCCCTCAGAGCCGGTCATACCTTGCACCAGCACCTTGGAGTTTTCGTTCAAGTAGATCGACATGTCAGTTCTCCTCAGGCGCTCGCGAGTTCAGCCACGCGAGCCGCGGCATCGTCCATGGTGTCCACGAGTTCAATCACGTCGTGGTCGGCATCGTTCAGAATCTGGCGGCCGAGGTCGGCGTTGTTTCCATCCAGACGACACACGATCGGCTTGTCTAGCGCAGTTCCTGCGGAACCCAGTAGTTCCAATGCCTGCACGATGCCGTTGGCCACCGCGTCACAACTCGTGATGCCACCGAATACGTTGACGAACACGCTCTTCACATCGGGATCGCCCAGGATCACATCCAGGCCGTCTGCCATGACTTGAGCAGAAGCGCCACCGCCGATATCCAGGAAGTTAGCGGGCTTAACGCCACCGAACTCTTCCCCGGCGTAAGCGACAACGTCCAGGGTGCTCATCACCAGACCGGCACCGTTTCCGATGATGCCGACCTCGCCGTCAAGCTTGACGTAGTTCAGGCCCTTCTCTTTGGCCTTCAACTCCAGGGGATCAGTGGCTTCGGTATCCACCAGTGCAGCGTGGTCTTCGTGACGGAACTCGGCGTTCTCATCCAAGGTGACCTTGCCGTCCAGCGCCAAAACCTTGCCGTCTGGATCCTTCACCAGCGGGTTGACCTCAACCAAGGTCGCGTCTTCGTCGACGAAGGTCTTCCAGAGAGTCACCAGCACGTCGGACACTTGGTCAGCAACGTCTTCGGGGAACTTGGCTTCGGCGACGATCTCGTCGGCCTTGGCCTTGTCCACTCCGGTCAGCGGATCAATTGCCACCTTGGCCAGCGCCTCTGGCTTGGTCGCGGCGACCTCTTCGATTTCCATGCCGCCTTCAACACTGGCCATCGCCAGGAAGGTGCGGTTCGTGCGGTCGAGCAAGAAGCTGACGTAGTACTCCTCAGCGATATCGCTGGCTTCGGTGATCAATACCTTGCCGACGACGTGACCTTTGATGTCCAAGCCGAGGATGTCGTTGGCCTTCTCTTGGGCCTCTTCCGGCGTCTTCGCCAGCTTCACGCCACCGGCTTTGCCGCGTCCACCAGTCTTGACCTGAGCTTTGACGACAACCATGTTGCCGATCCGCTCAGCGGCTGCTCGGGCGTCGTCAGCGGTGGTGACGACCTCTCCACTTTGGGTAGGAACACCATGCTTGGCGAACAGTTCCTTCGCCTGGTACTCGTACAGATCCACGTTCTCGCGCTCCGTTCGATGACGCGCCGCGGGCAGAGTGCGACGTGAGATTCAGAGTAAAGGTGAGCTCAGGCAGCGCTGCCAGCGGCTACCGCAGAACGGACCCAATCAACGATTTCCTGCGTGGGCGTACCAGGCGTGAATACCTTTGCCACACCCAAATCAAGCAGCGGCTGGATGTCGTCCTCGGGAATGATCCCGCCACCGAACACGATGATGTCGTCGGCGTTCTTGTCCTTCAACAGACCCATCACTGCCTCGAACAACGTCATGTGCGCACCAGACAGCACGGACATTCCGATGAGATCGACGTCTTCTTGAATAGCGGCGTCCACGATCATTTCTGGGGTCTGGTGCAGGCCGGTGTAGACGACTTCAATGCCCGCGTCACGCAAGGCGCGGGCGACGACCTTGGCGCCACGGTCATGGCCGTCAAGGCCTGGTTTTGCGACCAAAACACGGATCGGGCCAGATGTCTGTGACACGTGAATCCTTCTTTCGACTCCAGGTCATCCTCACGCAGCGTGACCGCTTATGAGGGGCCGGTACGAAGCTACTTCTACGAAGGGTATCCGGCAGTGAGAATCACCCTAAGAGTCGAGGCCCCAATTGCGGACAACGGCACTAGTTGTCAGCTACCTTTCTGTGTTATGCCTGCTACGGATTCGGATGCCCAAGGGCCGGTGAACCGCGTTCGGCAAAAAGCCCACAACGCGCGCGTCCTGGCTCGCAAGGCCCGGCAGTCCCTGGTGTCGCCTGCAGGCATGAAGGGCGCAGCAGTCGAGGTCGCCTGGGTCGCCACCCACTTGGCGATGTACCCGATGGGCCTGGTTGAGGAACGCGCTCGCGACGAGATCGTGCGCCACAACCTGGATGGCTTGGATCCCGTACAACGCGGCCTCATCATTGGCGATGTCGAAGCGGCTGGAACGCCGATCATCATGGTTCACGGCGTTATCGACAACCACTCAATCTTCACCGTGCTGCGTCGAGGACTGTCTCGTCGTGGATTCGGTCGCGTTATCTCCTTGAACTACTCGCCCTTCACCGATGACATCCGACGCGTCTCCCGTCGCCTGGCGATGCTGGTGGAAAGTGTGTGTCGGGAGACCGGTTACGAGCGCGTCCACATCATCGGCCACTCGATGGGCGGTCTCATCGCGCGCTACTACGTGCAACGGCAGGGCGGCGATGCCCGCGTACACACCCTGGTGACCTTGGGTTCGCCTCATATGGGCTCCAATCACGCGCGCTTGATCCCCGGGCATCAACTGGCTAGGCAGCTTCGTCCCGGTAGCGAACTGATGCACGAGCTAGAAGAACCAGCCGCTGGTTGTCGTACTCGCATGATCGCTCTGTGGTCCGATTTGGATCAGGTCATCGTTCCGCAGCGCAACGCCCGCATCGTCCATCCCGACCTGAACGCCCGAAACGTATTCGTCCGCGGCGTTGGCCATATGTCCCTTCCGGTTGACGGCCGCGTTGTTCACGAAATCTGCACGGCCCTGTCCCACCTCGATACCGACGGTTCGACCTTGGCTGCAGGTGCCACCTCAATTTCTTCCACCGCGGGAAACCGCGTCTCCCGGGATAACAAGTCCCGCTCAACGGCCTCCAAGTCGAATATCGCCTCTAGCTCCTGATTCCTCTCAGCAGGCGGCGTGACTCTTCGTTCACAGGCACTACGCGTCACTGATCTCATATCGGGTGGCAAACGCCAGACTCAACGTGACGCACTGGCCGCGCTTGCGGCAGATGCCGGCGAGCAACTGCGCGAACAACAACTCGCTGACCTGCTTCACCACGCCACAACCAAGGTGCCGTACTACCGCTCGTACGCCGATGCCACACAGCTGTCGCAGTTTCCCGTCGTCAGCAAGCTGACCCACCTTGAGTACGAGTCAGACATGCTGGCTGATGACTACGACCCCGAACAGATGCACATCGCCTCCACCAGCGGCTCAACCGGAATCCCCTTCCGAGTTCGACAGGATCCAGGCAAACGCCAACGCAGCATGAGCGAGGTCTTCTCCTTTGGTACCGCCGCTGGATATGAGGTGGGAACCCGGCTGTACCACCTCAAGATTTGGAGCGATCGGAACAAGCTCAGCCGCTGGCAGCGCTTCACTCGCAATATTCTGCCCGTCGACATTCTTCGATTCGATGAGCAGCAAGCAACCGCTGTGCTTGATGACATTGCCGCCCATCGCAGACCCGTCGCCATCATTAGCTACTCCTCCGGGTTAGAAATCCTGGCCAAGGCACTGAATGACTACCCCGCCGCCACTGAGTTGCGCGGACGAATCACCGGAGTCATCGGTCAATCAGAATTACTCCCACAAGAAGTTCGCGAAGTCTTCGCCGATCGAATCGGCGTATGGCCAGTAGCTCGTTACGGAATGGAAGAGCTTGGCATCATCGCCCAACAACGACCCACTGCACACGGCACCTTCCTGATCAACCGGGCAACGTTCGTTACCGAAATCCTCACATTGGACTCAGACGTTCCTGTCCAAGGAAACGAGATCGGACGCATCGTCATCACCGACATGGCGAACCGGGCACAACCGCTCATTCGCTACGACACTGGCGACTGCGGATCCTGGGCAACTGATTCCGAGGGGCGCACCGATCACACGGCAATCGCTGCGATCGAAGGTCGCCAGCTCGACCGCATCTTCGATACCCACGATCGTCCGCTTTCGCCACTGGTGGCCTACCAGTTCTTCTGGAGGCACCCGTCAGTGCGGCAGTACCAAATCATTCAGCAAGACCGAGGGGACTACCTCGTGCGCCTCAATGCGCCAGCACAACTTGACGAACACAGCTTTGCCACTGACTTCGCCTCCCTCGTCGGAACTGACGCCACAATCGCCGTCGAGTACTCACAAGAGGGTTTTGTGGCCGCCTCAGGCAAACGCCGAAGCATCGTCAGCCACTACACCCCATCGTCGTGACGACGTAGTCCGCGAACCGCCTCTATCGGACGCAATGGGGGAAGGTGATCGATATCAAACTCGATTCCTGCTTCCTCACGTAATTTCACGATGAACTCATCGGTCAATATTCCGGAGGTATCAAGTTGGGGGCTTGCCATCCCCCAGTTTCCGTTTCCTTCCACGAACACGGGGCCGTCGGGTGTGACGGCAACATCCCAACCGACAAACCGGTTGCGCCCGGCATGGTGGGCGAACTGGGTGCCGAGTTCGATGATCTCGTTCCAGAAGGGCACGGTGCACTCACCAAACACGGCTCCAGAGTCACAGTGCCGGGTATCCCACGGAGGAGCGCTGTTGCCTTGCTTGGTATATCCACGAGCAGATAGCCGCCCAGACGCACAGTCGACACGAACCGAAAATCCATTGTCGGAGGTATCGATCTGCGAATCCGCTCTCCCCACACGCAGCAAAGCGAACTGGATATCGACCAGACCGTCTTGGTGCCGGAAAGTTCCCAGCCGGACTGTGTTCAGCGACGAAGGATTGAGCGCAGCGAGGGTGCCGTGCTGCGAGATTCGTTTCTGGATTAACCACCGACCGCCGGTGGACACTGCGCTGCTCAATTCATCAACGGGTTGTCGCTGTCCATGAGAAAGGACAAGGTCATCGCCGGAAATCCGCTCAATGACAACCACTCCCCGGCCCTGTAACGCGTCAAGCGGTTTGATGACGAGCTGCTGATCCTGCGCCAATGCCGATCGCAAGAAGCCCGCAACTTCCCCTTGCCCATGCAGGATCGGTCGATGACCGTCGGGGATTCCGATGACTGCCACGGTCGTAGGTACCGGCAGACCCTTTCCGCCAAAGTGATCCTCGAATTGCAGCTTGTCTTCCAGTAATTCGAGGTCGGGATTGAGCCCATGTAACGGACCAGAACCCAGCGGTCCGGAGAGGTACCGCAGTGCATCCTTATGAGTCTTTCCCCGCAAATAAAGCTGATGCCTGCGGTAGTCGTTCGGGGTCGCCATCAACCGGGCGCCCCAGTGGATCCGTTCCCACATCTGCTGCGCCGCCGGTTTGCTGTTCTGGTCACGAATCGGCGTGAGCGCTCTACGAAGTGGCTCAAAACGACCGGTCACGTGGTGAGGCTAACAACACATTCTTTCCAAAATTGTTCGTTCAGGTCGCATTTGGTCGTCGATGACCGGCAGACTCCCGGAACTGTGCGTGTACTTCCCCGAAAAGCAACGATCGCTGTCCCCATGACCGCCTGCGTGATCGTCGGTACGAGCCTGTTAGCGACGGCAGAACCTGCGACCGGCATCACCGTCGTCTCTGCCTCCGCCACCAATATTCAGGCGGCATCGGCTGCCGCCCGTGGCGAACAGCCCAGCGAGGCACTGCGCAAGCAGCAAGAACGCAACGTCGAACTGATGCTGGCCGCACGTGCTGCCACCGGCGGACTACACCTGCCGGTCGCGCATCCGAAGATCGTGGTTGGTTACGGCCAGATGGGGCCGTACTGGAAGGTGGCGCACTCTGGCCTGGACTTCCAGGCAGAGATCGGCACTGCGGCGTTAGCCGTGACAGACGGCACGATCCGCGCCATCTTTACGCATCCGGCCTATGGACTAGTCGTTCAACTCGTCAGGGCTGACGGGGTGGAGATTTGGTACTGCCACCTGAGTCAAGCCAACGTCATCGTCGATCAGCAAGTGAAAGCTGGCGACAAGATTGCATTGACGGGGGCCAGCGGAAACGTCAGCGGCCCGCACCTACATCTGGAAGTTCGGGTCAATCACGTGCCCACGGACCCTTGGGTATTCCTGGAGGAAACTCCTGGGACTACAGCACCAGCACCGGAGTGGGCGAGTGCCTACTTTGAGGATCCCCCAGCGGGAATCAGCCGCCTCTAGGCGACAACTCCCACAAATTACAGGCTGCGGCGTTGGCCGCCGTTTGGCCACATGTAGGTCGCAGGGTTGATGTATTGACCCTTGATCCGGATCTCAAAGTGACAGTGCGGACCAGTGGTATGACCAGTCATTCCGACGTAACCCACGATCTGTCCCCGCTTGACGTGGTCACCAACGCTGACGCTGATCGACTCCATGTGCGCAGTCCACGCTTCTACGTTCTTCTTGATCTGGATCTGAAGCAGGTTTCCGTACGCACCGCCAGGACCGGCTGCCTTGACGACGCCATCGGCCACCGCGCGGATAGGGGTTCCTTCTGGAGCCGCGAAGTCCAACCCAGTGTGGTACCCGGATGACCACGGGCCAGGCTGTCCGAATACCGCAGTGAAGTGGTAGTGCCGGACTGGGGTAATCAGGCCAGATGGGGTAAGGCTCGGGTCCTTGGGCTTCGGCTTAGCAGTTGGTTTGGGGGTCACCGTGGGCGACTGGGCAAGCAGCGATGCATTGACGTCGGCGACCAGGTGCGCCTTGCTTGTCGTCGAAGCGGCCGCCTGATCAGACGAACTCGCACCGGCAACGCCGATGATGGCAGCAGCCAACAAGGCAACGCCAACCACAACGTGGCTCTTCTGTAGCTGCGGCAAACTGGCTTGCGCTTGTGGCAATCGGGCATGGATGGACCGAGCACGAAACGACATACGAAACAAATCCCCCTAGAACGCGCCGTCCCCCAACGGCGCACCACACCATGAGACGGCATGCCAAATCGGACGTCTCGGGCATTTCGGGGCATCTGCGACTGTGACCTGCGCTGTAATGGCCAACTACGTAGCGTCAGATGAACTCACAGTTACCGATCGTGGGTCCTGTTCAAGAAAATCTCACGGCGTGTAAGCGTCACAGTTTCTCGACGGGGGCGTACCGCAACAGGAGTCGCTTCACTCCCTCTCCGCCAAAGTCGATACTGGCCTCGGCATTTTCTGCCTCACCGGTCACGGTGACGACCGATCCCAGACCGAATCTGGGGTGCAGGACTTTGTCTCCCGGCTCCAAGTCGATGACCACTCGGTTACCCGGCGAGCGCACCCCTGTGCGGTTAGCTGCCTTGACTAATTGGGGGGCGCTACCGAAGCCGCTTCGGCGGTATTGGTCACCGGAAGGCTGGCGCGAAGGCGAGTCGTCATAAGACGTTCGAGAACGGCGGAAGACCTCACTTTCCGAACGTCGCCAAGTCACCAACTCTTCGGGAATCTCGGACAGGAACCGGCTGGCATGACTACTCGTGGGTGCTCCCCACTGGCGGCGCATCACAGCGCGCGACAGATACAGCTTCTGCCGAGCACGAGTGAGGCCGACGTATGCCAGGCGGCGTTCTTCCTCAATGTCAGCAGGTTCCTGTGCCCGCTGGTGAGGGAACATCCCGTCTTCCATCCCGGTCAGGAACACCGCTGGAAATTCCAAGCCTTTGGCCGTATGCAACGTCATCAAGGTGACGACACCGCCGTCTGTGTCGGGTAGTTCGTCTGCATCGGCGACGAGCGAGACTCGTTCCAAGAAGTCGTCCAGCGTCGTATCGGGATAGTCCCGCTCAAACTCAGCCGCGACCGAAGCCAGTTCGTTGAGGTTATCGATCCTGGCCTCATCCTGCGGGTCGCTGGAGTCTTTGAGGATGGAGAGGTAACCGGATTTTTCCAGAATCTCGTTGACGAGTTCGCCTGCCCCCATACCGTCTGACCACGATGCTCGTAGCTCGTCCATCAATGACACGAACTGACCGATCGCCCGGACCGCACGTGGGGTCAGTGCCGCATCAGGGGCCGCCCGCAATGCATCACCGAACGTCAGTTGGCGCTCGTTGGCGAGGTGTTCAATGGCCGCCACCGAGGTATCCCCAATCCCTCGTTTAGGAGTGTTGAGAATGCGCCGAACCGCAATATCGTCGTTGGGATTCACGATGGCCCGCAAGTACGCCATCACATCGCGAACCTCACGACGTTCGTAGAAGCGAACTCCACCCACGACTTTGTAAGGCAGACCGAGTCGAATGAACACTTCTTCAAATGCTCGCGACTGCGCATTGGCTCGATAGAAGACAGCGATGTCGCTACTGGGCATTCCCTCAACATTGACGAGTTGGTTAACTTCGTTGGCAACGAACGCCGCCTCATCGTGTTCGTCATCCGCGACATAACCGACGATCTTGTCTCCGTCTCCAGCTGCAGTCCACAGACGTTTCTCTCGTCGCATCTCATTACGTGAGATGACTGCATTGGCAGCGGACAGAATGTTCTGAGTCGAGCGGTAGTTCTGCTCCAACAAGATGACCGTCGCATCCGGGTAGTCCCGTTCAAAATCATCGATGTTGCGGATCGTGGCTCCGCGGAAGGCGTAGATGGATTGGTCAGCGTCTCCCACGACACACAACTGAGCCGGATCACCCAAACCGTCGTCGGCATTCCCGACAAGTTCTCGCACCAGGACGTACTGCGCGTGATTGGTGTCCTGATATTCGTCAACGAGTACATGTCCAAAGCGATGCCGGTAGTAGGCGCGCGCCTCGTCGTGGTTCTGCATCAACTCAACAGTGCGCCCAATGAGGTCGTCGAAGTCCATTGCTCCGGATTGTTTGAGTCGCCGGGTGTACTCGGTGAACACACCTGCCAATTGCTCTTGTTGTCGATTGGCCGTCGCGCTGAATTGTTCGGCATCGATCAGTTCGTTCTTCAGGTTGGAAATCTGCGCCGCAAGTGAACGGGCGGTCACGCGCTTGGGATCGATTCGCTGTTCTTTGGCGATATTGGCTAGCAGTCGTTGCGAGTCAGCAGAGTCATAGATGGAGAAGCTGGATGGCAGGTCAAGCAGGTCGGCCTCGCGACGCAGAATCCGTACACAGGCGGAATGGAAGGTCGAGATTTGCATGGACATTGCCCGGCCGCCCACATGATCAATTACTCGTTCACGCATTTCAGCAGCAGCTTTATTGGTGAAGGTGATCGCCAAAATGTTCCACGGGGCCACGGAACGATCCCGAACTACGTGAGCAATTCGACGAGTGAGGACTCGAGTCTTGCCTGAGCCTGCGCCGGCCACGACCAGCAGCGGGCCGCCATCATGCAAAACGGCCTGACGCTGTTGCTCGTTCAGGTCATCGAGCAACTCATCCACCACGCCACTCTATTGCGCTGAGTTCCGAAACCGTTTACACCCACGAACGATGAACGTGACAACATCGGAGGCATGAATGAGCAGGGAGTCCACGCGACCGATGGTGGATCAACGGATGTGCTGGCTGGTCTCGAACGTGTACTGGTGATCGGCGCACACCCAGACGACAACGATTTTGGGTGTGCGGGCACGACAGCTTTCTTCAGTGCCAACGGCGTCGAGGTGTCGTACTGCGTCATTACCGATGGTGATGCAGGCGGCTTCGATCCAGACGTTCCCCGGTCGGAAATTCCCGGAATTCGTCGGGCAGAACAGACGGCGGCTGCTGGGTGTATCGGAGTTGCTGCCGAGCGGATTCACTTCCTGGGTTACCGGGATGGCGAACTGACTGTCACTCACGGTTTGCGTCGTGACCTATCCCGAGTGATCCGCCAAGTCCGTCCTCATCTGGTCATCTTGCAGAGCCCGGAACGTAACTGGGACCGAATCTATCCATCGCACCCTGATCACCTCGCTGCCGGCGAAGCAACGATGCAGGCGGTCTACCCAGACTCTCGGAATCCATTCGCCCACCCATCACTGCTCGCTGATGAAGACTTACAGGAATGGACAGTTCCTCAGGTATGGGTCATGGCAATGCAACCCAACCTATTCATCGACGTGACGAATCACTTCGACCAGAAGGTCGCTGCACTACGGGCACATGAGTCCCAAACTGCTCACTTCGATGACTTGGAAGGCATGCTCCGCGGCTGGCTCGGCCAGCAAGCGCAAACAGCAGGCTTTGGTAAGGACCGCTTGGCAGAAGCATTCAAACGAGTCAACACCCTCTAAGCTCACACCACGATCCGACTGCACCGGCCTAAGGAGTCTCCGTGAGTTTCTTGTTCAATCTGCTTGTCGTCCTGCACTTCGTCGGTTTGGCGAGCTTGTTCGGCGGATTCCTGGTGCAAATGAAGTCCACCGAGCGGGTGATCAACCCGGCGATGCTGCACGGCGCCTTGACCCAGTTAGTGACCGGCATCCTGCTTGTCGGTCTGTCCTACCCGCTACATAAGGACAATCCGGTTGAGTACGGGTTGCCAGATAACGCCAAGATCACCGTCAAACTCCTCGTCCTGTTGGTGATCCTCGGGCTCATCCTGGCAAACCGCAAGAAGGACAAGATTCCAAACGGGGTGTGGGGCGCAATCGGCGGCCTCACCCTGTTGAACATCGTGATCGCCGTCTTCTGGCACTAATCACAACTGCGGGTTACTCCCACTCAATCGTTCCGGGTGGCTTGCTGGTGATGTCCAGTACGACTCGATTCACGTCTCTCACTTCGTTGGTGATTCGGGTGGAGATTCGTTCCAGTACGTCGTAGGGCAGCCGCGACCAGTCGGCTGTCATCGCATCTTCGCTGCTTACTGGCCGCAGCACGATGGGATGTCCATAGGTGCGTCCGTCTCCTTGAACTCCCACGCTTCGCACATCGGCAAGCAGCACCACAGGGAATTGCCACACGTCTTGATCAAGACCGGCGGCAGTGAGTTCTTCACGGGCAATCAGATCCGCCGCCCGCAGAATGCGCAAGCGATCGGAGTCCACGGCTCCGACGATTCGGATGGCAAGTCCGGGGCCGGGGAATGGGTGCCGCCACACGATCTCTGGCGGTAGTCCGAGTTCCAGCCCCACCTGACGAACCTCGTCCTTGAACAGACTGCGCAACGGTTCAACCAAAGTGAACTGCAGATCGTCGGGAAGTCCACCCACGTTGTGATGACTCTTGATGTTGGCAGCGCCGGTTCCCCCACCCGACTCGACCACATCGGGATACAGCGTTCCTTGGACCAGGAACTCCACCTTGGTACCGGATTCGCCAGCTTGCTCAACCAGTTCGCGTTCCGCCTGCTCGAAGACTCGGATGAACTCCCGACCGATGATCTTCCGCTTCTGTTCAGGATCGGTCACATCAGCCAACGCATCCAGGAATCGACGTTGGGCATCGACAACTTTGAGCTGGACTCCGGTGGCGGCAACAAAGTCCTTCTCTACTTGCTCGGCCTCACCTGCCCGCAACAAACCGTGATCAACGAATACACACGTCAATTGATCGCCAACCGCTCGCTGCACAAGAGCGGCAGCAACGGCAGAGTCAACGCCACCTGATAGACCGCAGATAACGCGTTTATCTCCCACTTGTTCAGCGATTGCCGCTACTTGATCGGCGACGACGCTGGCCGCATTCCAGTCTTTACCTAACCCGGCTACGTCGTGCAAGAAACGATCCAGCATTGTCTGGCCGTTCTCGGTATGCAGCACCTCAGGATGGAACTGAACCCCAGCGAACCGACGATCTAAGTCTTCAAATGCGGCAACCGGTGCACCCGGCGTGGAGGCAGTGACGACGAACCCATCGGGAGCCACCGTGACGGCATCGCCGTGTGACATCCAGACCGTTGATTCTTGGGGAAGCCCGGTGAAGATTGGTGAATCAGCCTGATCAATTAACAGTGGAGTACGACCAAACTCGCTGCCACCGGTATGTGCGACTTGACCACCCAAGGCTTGAGTCATGGCCTGGAATCCGTAGCAGATTCCAAACACCGGAACTCCAGCATCGAACAGGGCGGGATCAATCTGTGGAGCCTCGTCGGCGTAAACACTCGACGGCCCACCGGACAACACGATGGCTGCCGGTTCGCGCGCGAGGAGTTGCTCGACTGATTCGGTATGCGGAACAACGAGCGAGAACACGTTGGCTTCTCTGACCCGTCGGGCGATCAGCTGTGCGTATTGGGCACCGAAGTCGACAACCAAAACCGTGGGCTGATCAGACATGACGACAATCGTAGTCGCCGTCTGATCAGCCCACGGTTTGCCTTGCCGTCAGTTGCCGTTGAACAGCTCCGGGTGAGTTGCGTAGTAGATGGAGACGACTAGCCCGGAGAGGATCGCGAAGGCACCGATGATGATTCCGGCCAATGCCATTCCGTCACCGGATTGCCCGGTCTGCTTGATCTCCTTACGTGCACTAACACCAAGCACGATGGCCACGATTCCCAGGATGAAACCGCAGCAGACCAATCCCGCCAGCGACGTGATCAGCGACCACATGGCTTTCTTGTTGGTCTGACTTGCCGGCACGCCACCTTGGGGGTAGCTGGCCGGAACCTGCGGAGGCGGTGGCGGACCACCGGCGTTTCCACCGCTAGGTGGGGGAACGGGGACTTGACTGTTACCACCGTCGGCTGGTGGCGGTGGGGGTGGAGGAACTGACATGGTGATTCCCTCAGCTTTCTATCGTGGGGTCGGAGAACGGGGAGGAGTTGTTGAGGTCCGAGTTGTTACCAGT
>JBDHZU010000002.1:0-49085 GCA_039812085.1 Candidatus Nanopelagicales bacterium
CGTAGCTGAAACGGGGTTGCCGGCATCACGATCGCAGTTGTCTCGGGAGAGGTCTTGGTAGGGGCCCACGTGAAAATCGGAGCGGCCCGTTCAATAGGTAGGACAGACAGCGTGATGCCGATGAGTACGGCTAGTGCACTAAGGATTAAGGGCAAGCTGAAGTCGACGCCGCGACGGCCACGGCGCAGTAGGCCTCGGACGGAGCCGCTTGCCTGCGGTGCTTTTTCTGCATGCAGCGCATCATCCGAATCTGGTGTGAACAACGCGAGACCATCCCTTAGACAACAGGTGATCGCGATCATATGGCCGCAGATTGCGGTTCGGCGCTATTGAGACATCAGCGTCGGGAGCAACCTTTCACGGTAGATTTGCCGCTATGCGTGATGCTCTTGGTTCGGTGCAGTCGGTTGCGTTACTCGGCGGGACGAGCGAGATCGGATTGGCCATTGTTCGGCGGTTTGGATCCGACGGACGTCTCAAGCGGATCGTGCTAGCAGCACGTGACACCCAGAAGGCACAAGTCGCAGCGGACGAATTGAGTGCATTACCGGGTAATCCAGCTGTCGAGGTTGTCGCTTTCGATGCGGCAGACACAGCAACTCATGCACCGGCGCTGGAGCAGATCTTTTCCGGGCACGTCGATGTGGTCATCTCAGCTTTCGGAGTCTTGGGGCGCATCGACATGTTGAACGATGTTGATGCAGTGCATGAGGTGCTGGAAGTCAATCTGGTCGCCGCTGTTACGACCGGAACTACCGTCGTCCAGAAGTTGCAGGCGCAGGGATCGGGCAGCTTCGTCGTCTTATCGTCAGTTGCGGCTGAGCGGCCACGGGCGAACAACTTTGTGTATGCCGCCTCCAAAGCCGGACTCGATTCTTGGGCGTCGGGCTTGGCTGATGCTCTGGCCGGAAGTCCGGTCACTGTGACTGTTGTTCGACCAGGATTTGTCCGGACGCAAATGACAGAAGGTATGGCAGATGCCCCACTGGCGACCACGCCAGACGTGATCGCCGATGCCGTGGTCGCAGGCGTTCGGGCAGGAAAACCGTTGGTGTGGGCACCAGCTGCGGTCCGCCCGATGATGTCGGTCTTACGACACCTACCGCGCCCCGTTTATCGGCAAGTCGCGAAGCGCGCAGGCAACTAGATGCTGCGGGTTGGGCTGACCGGCGGAATCGGTTCGGGTAAGTCGACTGTTGCCCGACTCCTGGCGAAGCACGGTGCCATTGTGGTGGATTCCGATGCCATCGCTCGTGAGGTCGTTGCCCCGGGAACACCAGGGTTAACTCAACTTGTGGCTGAATTCGGGCCGGAGATTTTGGCTGAAGATGGCAGTCTCAATCGAGCAGAGTTGGCGGCTCAAGCATTCGCCGATCCACAACGCCGGGCGGTGCTGGACGGGATCACCCATCCACTGATCACTGCCCGCACTGCGGAGTTGTTCGCCGCTGCTGGGCATGGGGAGATCGTCGTGCATGACATCCCGTTACTGACTGAGCTGGGTTTGGAGCATGCCTACGACTACGTGATCGTGGTGGATGCTTCCGAAGAGACTCGGGCAGCGCGGCTGGTTGGTCGGGGACTGACCGAAGAAGATGCGCGTGCCCGCATGAGCCATCAAGCCACTCGTGAACAAAGACTGGC
Source organism: Candidatus Nanopelagicales bacterium (assembly GCA_039812085.1). GTDB lineage: Bacteria > Actinomycetota > Actinomycetes > S36-B12 > UBA10799 > JBDHZU01. The sequence goes on from JBDHZU010000002.1 coordinate 1,645, forward strand.
GATTGCTGATGCTGTCATCGAAAACGAGGGTCGTGAATCTGACTTGGAACCTGCGGTGGCAGAACTTTGGGCAGAGTTAGAGCGACTGGGCCAGTCAAAGGCGGCGAGGATCAATCCCGCTCGCTAGTCGCAGGCGATTCAGCGTGAAGAATATTCAGACAAACCGTTGATTCCACCCAGGTAGGGTTGAGTAATGGCGCGTCCCATCACTGATCTGCAGCGAACGGTGGCGCCATTCCAGGTCGTCAGCGAGTATCAACCAGCCGGTGATCAGCCCGCTGCCATTGATGAGATAACTCGCCGCATCGAAGCGGGCGATGAACATGTCGTGCTGTTGGGGGCCACAGGTACCGGCAAAAGCGCCACGACCGCGTGGTTAGTGGAGAGGCTTCAACGACCCACGTTGGTGATGGCTCCTAACAAGACCTTGGCTGCGCAGCTTGCGCATGAGTTCCGTGAACTGTTGCCGAATAACGCGGTCGAGTACTTCGTGTCTTACTACGACTATTACCAGCCTGAGGCGTATATCCCGCAGTCCGATACATACATCGAAAAGGACTCCTCGATCAACGAGGAAGTGGAGCGACTGCGACATAGCGCGACGAATAGTTTGCTCACCCGACGGGACTGCCTCGTGGTGGCAACGGTGTCTGCCATCTACGGGTTGGGGACTCCGCAGGAATACATCGACCGGATGGTGCGACTGCGGGTAGGGGAGGAGTACGACCGCGATTCGATCCTGCGCAAATTGGTACAGATCCAATACGCGCGCAATGATCTGGCATTCACCCGAGGCACATTCCGAGTGCGCGGAGACACGGTTGAGGTGTTCCCGGTCTATGAGGAACACCCCGTTCGGATCGAGTTCTTTGGTGACGAAGTCGAACGGCTTATGACGCTGCACCCGGTCACCGGAGAGATCCTGACCGAAGACAACGAGCTTTATGTTTTTCCTGCTAGTCACTACGTGGCGGGGCCGGAGCGAATGGAACGAGCCATCGCTGACATCGAGGTTGAGCTGGCTGAACGGTTGACCGAGCTGGAACAGCAGAACCGTTTGCTGGAGGCGCAACGTTTGCGGATGCGCACGGAGTACGACCTGGAAACCATGCAACAACTGGGTTTCTGCCCCGGAATCGAGAACTACTCCCGACATATTGATGGGCGCGAACCGGGTTCCGCTCCGAACTGTCTGCTCGACTACTTCCCGGAAGACTTCTTGTTGGTGCTCGATGAGTCTCATGTCACGGTGCCGCAGATCGGGGGCATGTACGAGGGAGATATGAGTCGTAAACGGATGCTGGTTGACCATGGATTCCGTTTACCGAGTGCGATGGATAACCGTCCCCTGAGGTGGGAAGAGTTCGTCGAGCGAATTGGACAAACCGTCTACCTATCGGCCACACCTGGCCCGTACGAGTTGGCCCGTGCCGATGGAAAGGTTGTCGAACAGGTCATCCGCCCCACAGGCTTGCTCGATCCGGAAATCATCGTTAAGCCCACGAAGGGGCAGATCGATGACCTTTTGGGTGAAATCCAGCAGCGGGTGGAATCCGATGAGCGAGTTTTGGTCACCACGCTGACCAAGCGGATGGCCGAAGATCTCACCGACTATCTGCTGGAACACAACGTCCGTGCTCGCTACCTGCACTCCGAAGTCGACACGTTGCGTCGCGTGGAATTGTTACGCGAGTTACGACAAGGCGTGTTCGACGTGCTGGTGGGAATCAACTTGCTCCGCGAAGGTCTGGATCTTCCGGAAGTAAGTCTGGTGGCGATTCTGGATGCGGACAAAGAAGGCTTCCTGCGCAGTGAACGCAGCCTGGTGCAGACGATTGGCCGCGCTGCCCGAAACGTGTCTGGCCAAGTTCATATGTATGCCGACACCATCACCGAGTCGATGAGTAAAGCAATCGATGAGACGAATCGTCGTCGGGCAAAGCAAGCGGCCTACAACGCCGAACGTGGGGTAGACCCGCAACCGCTGCGCAAGAAGATCGCGGACATCACTGACTTGATCGCGAAAGAAGACGCTGACACCGAAGACCTGCTCGGAGGTAGTGGTCGGTCACGCTCCCGTGGCCGGGTGGCCGGGCCGGACATGAAGTCCCGTGGCAAGAAGGACGATGCCGTCCGAGTGGCTGATTCCGATGGAATGCCTGCGACCGATCTGGTGGATCTGATCAATCGACTCACTGAACAAATGCATACAGCCGCTGCCGAACTGCAATTCGAATTGGCTGCCCGCTATCGAGATGAAGTGTCCGAACTGAAGCGAGAACTGCGGCAGATGCGCGAAGCCGGTCACGCATGAGCGTCACTATCTGGGTCTGGGCATTAACCGTCGCGGGCATCATCGCGCTGTTGGCGTTGGACTTCTTGATCAGCCACAACCCACACCATGTATCGGTCAAAGAAGCCGGACTGTGGTCAATCTTCTACATCGCCGTTGCCGTGGCTTTTGGCTTGGGGATTCTCTACGTCGACCACGAGTACGGCGTTCAGTTCTTTGCTGCCTATCTGGTGGAGAAGTCTCTATCGGTCGACAACTTGTTTGTCTTCGCCATCATCCTGGCGCGATTTGCCGTCCCGGACGACCTGCAGCAACGCGTCTTGTTGTTCGGCATCGTGCTTGCACTGATCTTCCGCACCATTTTCATCGCACTTGGCGCGGCCGCCCTGGCCTACTTCTCCTTCACTTTTGTCATCTTTGGTGCGTTGCTGATCTGGACGGGGATTCAACTGGCCCGCCACCGCGACGACGATCCCGATCCTGGCGACAACTTCCTTATCAAGCGAATCAAGGCGCGTGGCCGACTCGTGCCGGACTATCACGGCACCAAGCTGTTCGTTCATCACAATGGCCAACGCTTGATGACTCCGCTGTTGCTGGTCGTGATCGCTATCGGATCGACTGACTTGTTGTTCGCGCTGGATTCGATTCCGGCCACCTTCGGGGTGACGCAACATGCCTACTTGGTATTCGCGGCCAATGCTTTCGCCCTGCTCGGCCTGCGCGCGCTGTTCTTCTTGTTGAAGGGTCTGCTGGATCGACTGGTCTATCTATCGATTGGCTTGGCTCTGATTCTGATCTTTATCGGCGTGAAGCTGATCCTCACGTTCGCCCATGAGGTGTCCCCGAGCATTCCAAAGATTCCTACGGTCACGTCGTTGTTGGTGATCGTTGCGATTTTGTGTGTGGTGACGGTTGCCAGTGTGATCAAGGTTCGTCGAGACCCGGATTCGGTGGCCCACGCGGGAACGGTCACCGAACCTGACCGATCACATGATGATGAGCCAGTTATTCCACCTGCACCGCCCGAGGATTCCGAAAAACCCACCGGTCCTTGACTTGTTGTTGACGCTTGCTAAATTGTTATTGACACATGCTCAACAACAATGTTCATTTGGCGCGCCCTGCGTGCCTCATCAATGAGGAGCGTCCATGACCGAAGCATTCATTTACGAGGCGATCCGTACGCCTCGTGGCCGTGGCAAAGCCAACGGCTCACTGCACAGCGTTAAGCCAATCAGCCTGGTCACTGGGCTCATCGACGAACTTCGCACTCGTCACCCCGGCATGGACACCAATGCAGTGGATGACTTGCTGCTCGGCTGTGTGACGCCCGTCGGTGACCAAGGTGCCGATATCGCCAAGACCGCAGCAATTGCCGCTGGTCTACCGGACACGGTTGCTGGCTACCAGCTCAACCGCTTCTGTGCCTCTGGCCTGGAAGCCGTCAATACCGCTGCACAGAAGGTCGCGTCCGGGTGGGACAGCTTGATCTTTGCCGGTGGTGTGGAGTCGATGAGCCGAGTACCGATGGGCACCGATGGTGGCCCGTGGGCCATGGATCCGCAGACTGCGTACGACACGTACTTCGTGCCCCAGGGAATCTCCGCCGACCTCATTGCCACCACAGAAGGTTTCACCCGTGATGACGTGGACGAGTACGCCGCTCGTTCTCAAGAACGCACCGCGAAGGCATGGTCCGGCGGTTACTTTGCCAAGAGCGTGGTCCCGGTCAAGGACATCAACGGCGTCACCATCCTTGACCAAGACGAGCACATGCGTCCGGGCACCACAGCAGCAGACTTGGGCAAGCTCAAGCCATCCTTCGCCGGTATCGGTGAGATGGGCGGCTTCGATGCGGTTGCACTGCAGAAGTTCCACTGGGTCGAAGAAATCGACCACGTCCATACCCCGGGTAACAGCTCGGGAATCGTTGATGGGGCAGCACTAGTTGTCATCGGCAACGAGCAAGTGGGCAAGGACTTCGGCATGACGCCACGCGGTCGCATCGTGGCGACGGCCGTGTCTGGCGCGGACCCGACGATCATGTTGACCGGCCCGACCCCGGCCACCCTCAAGGCGTTGAAGACCGCCGGTCTGACCGTCGATGACATCGATCACTGGGAACTCAACGAAGCCTTCGCTGCAGTTGTCTTGAAGTGGATTAAGGACCTCGATCTGGATACCGACAAGGTGAACCCAGTCGGCGGTGCCATTGCAATGGGTCACCCACTGGGTGCCACCGGAGCCATGATCCTCGGTGCCACGCTCGATGAGCTTGAGCGCACGGGTGGCCGCTACGGCGTCCTCAGCCTGTGCATCGGCGGCGGCATGGGCATCGCAACCATCATCGAGCGCGTCTGAGATCGGGAGAGAATCGAAATGACTGACAACATGATCAACTGGAGTCAAGACGCCGACGGCATCGTCACCCTCACGATGGACGATCCCAATCAATCGGCCAACACCATGAACGACACGTTCATCGAATCGTTCTCCGAGACGGTCGATCGGATCGCTGCCGAACAAGAATCCATCACCGGCGTCATTCTCACCAGCGCAAAGAAGACCTTCTTCGCTGGCGGCGACCTCACCCTCATCAGCAAGGCGACCAAAGACGATGCCGCGCAGATGGAAGAGCAGACCAACGGTCTGAAGGCCAAGATGCGTCAACTGGAAACCCTCGGTAAGCCAGTGGTTTCGGTCATCAACGGCGCCGCACTTGGTGGAGGCCTGGAACTGGCTCTCGCCACGCACCGACGGATTGCCGTTGATGCAAAGGGTTCAGAAATTGGCCTGCCCGAAGTAACCCTGGGTCTATTGCCTGGCGGTGGGGGTGTCGCTCGTACGGTTCGCATGTTCGGCCTGCAGAAGGCACTCATGGAGATCCTGCTTCAGGGACAGCGCCGTAAGCCGGCGGCTGCGCTCGAGGTCGGTCTGGTCGATGAACTCGTTGCCTCGCCAGAAGAAGGCGTGCAGAAGGCAACTGAATGGATCAAGGCGAATCCAGAATCCACTCAGGCATGGGACGTTAAGGGCTACAAGATTCCTGGTGGGACACCCAAGTCTCCGGCACTGGCAGCGATGCTCCCGGCTTTCCCGGCAAATCTGCGCAAGCAGGTTAAGGGTGCGCCGATGCCCGCGCCGCACCACATCATGTCGGCGGCAGTGGAAGGTGCACAGGTCGATTTCGATAACGCGAGCCTGATTGAGACCCGTTACTTCGTTGATCTGGCAACTGGTCAAGTCAGCAAGAACATGATCAAGGCGTTCTTCAACGATCTGCAGTACATCAACAAGGGCGGATTCCGTCCGGACGGCTACGAACAGCACGCTGCCAAGAAGGTCGTCGTGCTGGGTGCCGGAATGATGGGTGCCGGTATCGCCTACCAGTGCGCACGCAGCGGCCTGGAGGTTGTACTCAAGGACGTGTCCGTCGAGGCAGCAGAAAAGGGCAAGGCCTACTCGGAGAAGATCCTGGACAAAGCCGTTTCCCGCGGTCGGATGACGCAAGAGCAGCGCGACGAGGTGCTTGGTCGCATCGTTGCTACTGACAATCCGGTGGAAGCCAAGGGTGCTGATCTACTCATCGAGGCTGTCTTCGAAGACATGGATCTGAAGAAGAAGGTCTACTCAGAGATCGAGCCGCACCTGGCTGAAGATGCGTTGTTGGCATCGAACACTTCCACCATCCCGATCACGGAACTGGGTACCGCTGTTACGCGTCCCAAGGACTTCATCGGTATGCACTTCTTCTCCCCAGTGGACAAGATGCCGCTGTTGGAGATCGTGGTCGGTGACGACACTTCAGATGCGACGCTGGCCAAGGCGCTCGATGTCGCCTTGCAGATCAAGAAGACCCCGATCGTCGTCAATGACAGTCGCGGATTCTTCACTAGTCGGGTCATCGGAACCTTCCTGATGGAAGCTGTGGCCATGGTGGGTGAAGGTGCACCTGCGACTTCTGTGGAGCAGGCCGGTCTGCAAGCCGGTTACCCAGCTGGTCCGTTGGCGGTGTTGGACGAAGTCGCTCTCACGTTGTTCCGTCGCATTCGCGAGCAAGCTCGGGAAGCAGCCGAGGCAGCGGGCGAGGAGTACCCAGATCATCCGGCCTACCCCGTGGTGGACAAGCTCGTACTTGAGTTTGGTCGCGGCGGTCGTGCCGAAGGTGCAGGCTTCTACAACTACGAAGACGGCAAGCGTCAAGGTTTCTGGGAAGGCTTGCCGGAGAACTTCGGTGGCGACAATCGCGAGTTGCCCTTCGAGGACATGCAAGAGCGAATGTTGTTCGTCGAGGCTGTCGACAGTGTCCGTTGCCTCGATGAAGGTGTGCTGCGTTCCGTTCCCGAAGCCAACATCGGTTCGATCTTCGGCATCGGATTCCCTGCCTGGACCGGCGGTGTTCTGCAGTACATCAACGGCTACCCCGGTGGGCCGAAGGGCTTCGTCGCCCGTGCGGAAGAACTCGCCGAGAAGTACGGCGATCGCTTCACCCCACCGCAGTCGTTGATCGATCTGGCGAACTCTGGCGGAACGTACGAATGAGTTCGACCGGCACTGACCGGTCGCAGCAGACGAAGTCGGGGGTCGCAGTCAGCTCTGTGGCCCCCGATTCGCTGAAGTCTTCCGGTGGGCGAATGTCTGCCGATGACCGACGCACGCAGTTGGTTGCTATCGGCCTCGATCTACTGAAGACCCGACCGATTCACGATCTTGCGTTAGATGAGGTTGCGGCTCAGGCAGGAATTTCACGCACTCTGCTCTTCCACTATTTTCCGAGTAAGCGCGAGTTCTACGCCGAAGTCATCCGCACGGCCGGTCAATCGTTGGTGCGCGCACCCGCATTTGCCGATGCCGATGACACCCCCGAACGCAAAGTCCGTCGTCTGATCGAGGGTTTCCTCAACTTTGTGGAACAGTCGCGGGATGGCTACCGATCGTTGATTCGCAACGGTTCTGGGGGAGACCCGGAAGTGATGGAACTGATCGACGGCATTCGTACCCAGCTTGTGCCGCGATGGCTGGATGCCGCGGGCCTTACCGATACCCCGCCTGTGCGTTTGGCTGTGCGGGGATGGCTTGCGTGTCTAGAGGAGATCGCGCTGTCTTGGGATCCGCAACAGGTCAGTCGCGATGAACTCGTTGATCTCCTCACTGCCAGCTTCTTCGCGCAGGTGGACGCTGCGGCACCAACGGGAAGCTGAGTCAGGCGCCTCACTTGTCGGTGTAGGTAACCGCGACCTCATCCGGTCCAGGGACGAATGCGGCCCAGGCATTGAGCTGTTCGTCAATCTGTGCGCGCACCGCTTTGGTGAAGCGACGAGCAGTCACTGTGGGTTCGATCGTGACAGCCCACTGCTTTGCCCGCTGTTTGCGCGTCCATACGGCGACAGTTTCACCCGCGATAACAACGGTGGAACGGAACATCCCGTTGTTGCCTGGGATCACTGCCTTCATCGTGTCGGGATCAGCCAGAAGTTCACGTTGTTTGAATCCCAACAGGTATTCATCAAAGCCGGGGAGGGTGAGTACTTCTCGTTCAAGCGGCACTTCGAGTGCGGCGAGCGAATCGGTAGCCAGAATCTGTTCACCGTGATCATCAATGGTCACCGTAGTGAGTTCGTCACCCAATTCTTTGACGGCTGCTCGGCACGGGCGCATTGGCATATTGGTCCACCCCGCAAAATCCTTCATCGTGGCAGGTCCATGACTGCGGAAGAATCGACGGGCCAACTCAATAAGCGCCTCATCCTGATTGAGCTGACGCTGCTTCGGTAACCACGCAGACGCCAACGCGAACGTTTGATCGCTGCCTTGTTGAGGGCCGATAACTAATTCGCCGAGCTGGCTGGCGTACCAGAGCAAGTGATAGGCGCTGTAGGAACTGTCCGGAGAGATTCCTGCTTCAGCCAATACGTGTGTGCACTCTGCGCGTGTGAGCAGGCCGGTCGGGCTGGCTGCTACCGCATCCCGGAGCGTGACCACAGCGCGGTCGGCAACGGCTTTGTCGAGTCCCAAATATTCACGTCGCTTTTCGGCTCCATCCAGGGCACGTTGCCCGGTACTGGCCAACAACCAGCTCACATCACGAGCATCGACGAAATGAATCGTTCCCCGCATCGGCCAGGTGCGAACGATCTGTCGGTCATGGCAAGCGGCAACAACATCCTGATCGGTCACGCCCGGAATCCGAACCCCGAACGACCAATGACCAGAGGCGATATCTTGCGCTTGCATCGCCCCGAACCATTCAGCGACAGATTGCGGCGTCTGATGGTCGTGAGGCCCGGCCAGCAGCAGGCTGTTCAAGCGCAAGTGTCGTGCCTGAACAGGAGTCAGTGTGGTCACCATCCGCGCGCCTTCCATTCGGTTAATTGACCGCGTTCATTGCCCAATGTGGTGGCCTGCCCGTGACCGGGATGAACGACCGTGTCATCAGGTAGTTGATCGAATAATTTGGTCACGACATCGTCATAAAGCTGTTCGAATGCGGCATGGTCGTCACAGGTGTTGCCGATGCCCCCTGGGAACAGACAGTCCCCAGCGAAGACATGAGCGGGGCCATGAGGGTCTCGATAGATCGCTGCCGCTGATTGAGAGACGTGATCGAGATACCCCGCACGGTGACCTGTCAGCAGGACAACCTCCAGGTCGGAATCGCCGATGCTGATCTCATTCCCGTCGGCGAGCTCAACCATTGTGTCCACAGGGATATGTGGAGCCTCCGCAGTTGCGGCATATGTCGTCGCCCCAGTGGCCTCGACAACCTGTTGCAGTGCCTGCCAGTGGTCGGCATGGCAATGAGTCGTGAGAACACCATCGAGCCGATCGCCGATGGCCGCAAGAAGGGTGTCGGGTTCGTTCGCCGCATCAATCAGGAACAGGGCGTCTGTTTGTGGGCAATGCAATAGATAGGCGTTGTTATCCATTGGGCCAACGTTGAGGGTGGTGATCTCCAGAGACGCCGGCGTCGAAGTCATGCTGGCGACGTTACCTGCCCTAGCCGACAGAGACAGTTGCCTGTCCGGACTGGACGGAATCCTTGGAGACGATCTCCTTGCCCAGTGGGAACAAGGCAATACCGGCCATCTTGAACGATGCGATGCCGAACGGGATCGTGATGATGAGGATGCACAGAATGACTCCCGTGACGACGTGGGCGATGGCGATCCACAGTCCCGCGAGCAGGAACCAGATCACGTTGCCGATGCCGCTCATCACGCCTGAAGTTGGTTTTGAGATGACGGTTCGCCCAAACGGCCAGAGCGCATAACTGGCCATCCGGAAGGAGGCGATGCCGAACGGAATCGTGATGATCAGGATGAACATGATGATTCCCGCCGCTGCGTAGAGCAGCGCCATCCAGAACCCGGCGAAGATGAACCACAGAATGTTGCCAATTGTGCGCATTGATCAAGTGTGCGCTGAACCGGTCTGACACCAGAGTCGGGGGTGCCAGTTACGGTTGTCGGGTGGATCGATTGGTCGTTCGGGGTGCAAGGGAACACAACCTGCAGAATGTGAGCCTCGATCTGCCTCGAGATGCGCTCATCGTGTTCACGGGTTTATCCGGTTCTGGCAAGTCCAGCCTCGCCTTCGACACGATCTTTGCCGAGGGGCAGCGACGTTACGTCGAGAGTTTGTCTGCCTACGCGCGTCAGTTCCTCGGCCAGATGGACAAGCCCGATGTGGACTTCATCGAAGGGTTGTCTCCCGCCGTCTCGATCGACCAGAAATCTACTTCTCGAAACCCACGCTCAACAGTCGGGACCATCACCGAGGTTTACGACTATCTGCGTTTGCTGTACGCCCGGATCGGTAAGCCGCACTGCCCGGAGTGCGGCAAACCCATTGCTCGGCAAACCCCGCAGCAGATCGTCGACCAAGTGTTGGCCTTGGACGAAGGCACCCGATTCCAGATCCTGGCTCCGGTGATTCGTGCGCGCAAAGGCGAATACGTCGACTTGATGCGCTCCCTGCAGACCCAAGGCTTCTCCCGTGCTCGGATCGATGGGGTAGTGCACTCGTTGGCTGAACCACCCACGTTGAAGAAGCAGGAGAAACACAGCATCGACGTGGTGGTCGATCGACTTGCGGTCAAACCCAGCGCCAAGCGCCGACTGACAGACTCGGTAGAAACGGCGCTGCGGCTATCGCAGGGCACCGTCACTCTGGACTTCGTTGACCTATCAGAAGACGACCCTGCCCGGGAACGAACGTTCAGCGAGCATCTCGCCTGCTTAGACGATGGGTTGTCATTCAGCGAATTGGAACCGCGGTCGTTCTCCTTTAACTCACCGTTCGGTGCCTGCCCGGAATGCACCGGTCTCGGTACTCGGATGGAGGTCGATCCCGAACTGATCATTCCGGACCCGACCCGCACGTTGGCCGACGGAGCGATTGCGCCGTGGTCACACAAGGGGATGAGCAAATACTTCGATCGGATTCTGACGGCGCTTGGCAAGGAACTCGGCTTCACGCTGAACACCGCGTGGGAGGACCTGGATACAGAAGCCCAGAAGACGATCCTGAACGGCCAATCCGACAGCGTCACCGTCAAATACCGGAACCGATACGGGCGAGAACGCTCCTACACAACAGGCTTCGAAGGTGTCATCCCGTTCGTGGAGCGACGCCATCTTGAAACCGAGTCGGAATCTGGTCGGGAACGCTACGCCGGATTCATGCGAGAAGTCCCGTGCCCTGCATGTCAGGGAGCCCGACTGAAACCGTTGTCGTTGGCAGTGACTGTGGCTGATCATTCGATCTCGCAGGTTGCGGCGATGCCGATTGGACAGTGTCGAGACTTCCTCGCGGAATTGGAACTGTCCGAACGAGATCTGGCCGTGGCATCGCGGGTCGTGAAAGAGGTCAATGAACGACTCAACTTCCTGGTCGATGTCGGTCTGCACTATCTGACTCTGGATCGTGCTGCCGCCACTCTGGCCGGAGGTGAGGCGCAACGTATCCGGTTAGCCACCCAGATCGGTAGCGGGCTGGTCGGCGTGCTCTACGTCTTGGACGAACCCAGCATCGGACTGCATCAGAGAGATAACCGTCGCCTCATCGACACCCTGGTTCGACTGCGCGATCTGGGCAACACCCTGATTGTGGTGGAGCACGACGAAGACACCATTCATGCGGCTGACTGGATCGTGGACATCGGCCCCGGGGCAGGAGAGCACGGAGGCAAGGTCGTCGTCTCCGGGCCGCTTTCAGAGCTGATCGCAAACCAGGATTCCCTCACCGGCGCCTATGTCAGTGGACGTCAGTCAATTGAGGTGCCAACCGAACGTCGACCTACCGAACCGGGTCGAGAAATCGTCATCCACGGTGCCCGAGAGCACAACTTGCAAGATGTCACTGCCGCGATCCCGTTGGGATGTCTGGTTGCCGTGACCGGAGTGTCTGGGTCGGGCAAATCGACTTTGGTCAACGATGTTTTGTACCGGTCGTTGGCACGCGATCTGCATGCCGCTCGATCTGTTCCCGGACGGCACCTCAAGGTCACCGGGACAGAACTGGTCGACAAAGTCGTCCATGTAGATCAAGGACCGATTGGTCGGACGCCTCGTTCTAACCCAGCGACGTACACCGGGGTGTTCGATCACGTCCGAAAGATCTTTGCCTCCACCGAAGAAGCCAAGGTTCGCGGTTATATGCCTGGCCGCTTCTCCTTCAACGTCAAGGGCGGACGGTGTGAAGCCTGCTCGGGTGACGGCACGATCAAGATTGAGATGAACTTCCTGCCGGACGTATACGTGCCGTGCGAGGTCTGCCACGGGGCTCGCTACAACCGCGAGACGTTGGAAGTTCACTACAAAGGCAAGACCATCGCAGACGTCTTGGACATGCCCATCGAAGAAGGTCTGGAATTCTTCGCGGCAGTTCCTCCCATTGCTCGACACCTGCAGACCCTGGTTGATGTGGGCCTGGGATACGTCCGGTTAGGGCAACCTGCTCCGACGTTGTCTGGGGGAGAAGCGCAGCGCGTCAAGCTGTCAGCCGAACTGCAGAAACGTTCCACGGGACGCACTATCTATGTGTTGGATGAACCGACGACGGGTCTGCACTTCGAAGACATCCGCAAACTGCTCCTTGTGCTTGGACGACTCGTTGATGCCGGGAACACCGTGTTGGTGATTGAGCACAACCTCGATGTCATCAAGACGGCGGACTGGATCATCGACATGGGGCCAGAAGGTGGTTCTGGTGGTGGACAGGTCGTCGCAGCCGGAACCCCTGAGCAGGTCGCTGCTGTCGCGGAAAGTCATACCGGATCGTTCCTGAGTCAGATCCTGGGAATCCCCGCAGAATCCGTCGCCACTGCTAGCGCACCACGCACCAGCGGTGTTAGGAAGAAGGGCACCTCGCCACGCAAGGCAGCAACCAAGCCCAAGACAGCGAAGCCAAAGACGCCTGCCAAGCGGGCAAAGAAGGGATGACGATGACTCAGGACGTGAATGTCTCCGCCGTCGAACCGACACAAGAATCTCGACTGATTTCCCGCCGATCAGTGATCGCAACGGCAGCAGCAGGTGCGGCTGGATTGGGATTGGCCGCATGCAGCTCGTCTGCTGATCCGCAGCCAACATCATCCGCCACCGACCAAACTCCCACTACCTCCACCGACACCGCAACAGCGTCAGCGAGTAGTACGGGAACTGCAATTGGAGCGGTCTCCGATGTTCCGGTTGGCAGCGCCGTGGTCAAACAGACCGGGGACAACACCGGTTACGTATTGGCTCAACCGTCCAAGGGGAAGATCGACTGCCACAGTGCCGTTTGTCCTCACCAAGGATGCTTAGTGACCCAGGTTCAAGGTGACGTGGTGACGTGTCCATGTCACGGCAGCGAGTTCAACGTGAACTCCGGCGATGTCTTGCGGGGTCCAGCTCAGACAGGTTTGGCCAAGGCCAGCGTCACAGTCAAGGACGGCAACATCTACCTCGGCTCAAGCTGACTAGCCCGCCTTCACCACTGACTGAGTAATCACCTTTGCGCGCAGCTTGTAGCCCGCAACGGTCAGGTGGACGCGGTCGCTACGAAGCACGCTCTTACGGCTCTTGACGACCTTCGACCAATCCACCACGACCAAGTTCTTGTACTTGTGGGTGGACTGACGCAGGGCAGTGTTGACCTTGCCGTAGCCACCTGGTCGAACCACGTTGACCCAGATGACAGTGCGCTTCTTGCCTGCCTTCTTCATCACTTGGGTAACGTACTTCTTCGTTGTCTTGGGCCGAGCACCGTCATTGGTTCCCAGTGCGACCACCCAGACACCCGCGCGCTTGGCGTTGGAGCCCTTGAGGTGAGAGATCCCTTCCGGAGTGGCACGTCCGACTCGGGCATCCACGGCGACGGAGTAATGCTTCTTGCGCAGGGATGACTTCAGGTAGGGCGCGGATCCCACGGTTAAGGAATCGCCCACGATAAAGACACGCTTGTGCGATGGCGCAGCGGCATGGGCAGGCGTGGGAGCAAGCAAGGGGAGCAGCCCGGTGATGAGCGCCGTTGACAGGAGCAGGAGGGCAGTAAACATCCCCAACCGGCGTGGGGACACTGCAGATGCTGTATTCGTCATGCTTCTGTTGTCCCCGGTGAAATCGGACATTCAGGGACACTGTGAAGTGGGCAACGCACCGGCAACACGGACGAGTGAGGTGCGCATCACGATCATGAACGCAGAGTCAAACGCTGGTTTACGCGGCGTAGTTGCACAGCCGAACTAGACTTGAGACAGCCCACCATTCCGCTCGGTGGGTCTATCCCGTTGCCAGGAGGGAGCATCAGCATGACCTCGCTGAGCTACCGACCGAAGCCTGGCAGCATCCCGGATGAACCAGGTGTGTACCGGTTCCGCGACAACGACAACGTTGTGATCTATGTCGGTAAAGCCCGGAGCTTGCGCAATCGACTCAACAGTTACTTCACCGATCCCAACGCGTTGCATCCCCGCACCTTCGCCATGGTTCATTCAGCGTCAGGGGTTGATTGGGTCACCGTCGACAACGAGGTTGAGGCGCTACAGCTCGAATACAGCTGGATCAAGGAATACGAGCCCCGATTCAACGTCAAATATCGAGACGACAAGTCCTATCCCTACCTGGCCATCACCATGGCGGATGAGTTTCCGCGGGTGCAGGTCATGCGGGGAGCCAAACGCAAAGGAACCCGCTACTTCGGTCCCTTTGCTCACGCCTGGGCAATTCGGGACACCGTTGAGCAGTTGCTCCGGGTTTTCCCTATGCGTAGTTGTTCTCCGGGGGTCTTCCAACGCCATCAACGAATGGGACGCCCCTGCCTTTTGGCAGACATCGGCAAATGTTCGGCACCCTGCGTCGGTCGTGTCACGGCGGACGAACACCGAGTCATTGCCGACGAGTTCGCTCGCTTTCTGTCTGGGCGAACCGACCCCTACATTCGCGACGTAGAACGACGGATGACCGAAGCGGCCAATAAACAGGACTACGAGACGGCCGCCCGCCTGCGCGACGATATCGCTGCTCTGCGCCGCGCGTTGGCTAAGTCCGCCGTGGTTTTGCCTGATGCCACGGATGCTGATGTCATTGGGATGGCCGGCGACGAACTGGAGTTGTCCTTCCAGGTTTTCCACGTGCGCGGGGGGCGAGTCAGTGGTCAACGAGCGATGGTGGTGGAACGAACTGTCGATCAAAGCGATGCCGAACTACTCGAGCACTACCTGATGGTGCTGTACGGCGAACTCACCCCAACCGGAGCACAGAACGGACCAGGGATTCCCCGACAGATCCTCACCGTGGCTGAACCGACCTCAGTCGACACTTTGCACAACTGGCTAGCCAGTCATCGGGGATCACGAGTGACGATCAGTGTTCCTCGTCGCGGGCCGAAGCGGGAACTACTCGACACCGTCACCGCGAATGCCCGACAAACCTTGCACACCCACAAACTCAAGCGGGCAGGTGACCTGACATCGCGTGGACAGGCACTAGAACAACTGCAAAGCGCGCTCGATTTGGAACAGGCACCGCTGCGAATCGAGTGCATCGACATCTCCAGTCATCACGGCACTGACATCACTGCCTCAATCGTGGTGTTCGAAGACGGTCTGCCGACGAAGTCGCAGTATCGGAAGTACCGCATCCCGGATCACACCGATGACGTGACCGCCATGTACCAAGCAGTTGCACGCCGATACGCCCATACGAAGTCGTCGGAAGAAGACAAACAGTCTGACCAACCACGAGCACGTCGATACCGAGTCGGCTTGCTCGTCGTGGATGGTGGTGCGCCGCAGGTAGCGGCGGCAGCTGCTGCATTAGCTGATGTGGGTGCTACTGACATCCCGGTGTGCGGATTGGCCAAACGGCTCGAAGAAGTGTGGCTACCGGAAGAGGATGATCCGGTCATCCTGCCGCGTCGCAGCGAGGCGCTCTACCTGCTGCAACGTGTCCGCGACGAAGCCCACCGATTCGCGATTACCTTCCACCGACAGCGTCGGGCGAAACGTTCAGCAGCGAGTGTTTTGGACGAGATACCGGGTCTTGGACCAGTACGGCGAAAGGCCCTGCTCAAACAGTTCGGATCGGTGCGAAAACTCAAGGCAGCCACGATTGATCAGATTGCACAAGTGCCGGGAATCGGCCAGACCACTGCACAGATGATCGCCGAGAGACTGCAATCTGAACCTCCAGCAGTGGCAGTCAACCTGACGACAGGCGAAGTTCTCGGCCATGCTGATGCCCATGAGTGAAGAACTCGACGTCGTGCTTGTCACGGGAATGTCCGGTGCGGGCCGGTCGACGGCTGCGCGCGCCTTGGAAGACCTCGGCTTCTTTGTGGTGGACAACCTGCCGCCCGGACAACTTGTTCAGACCTTGGCGGCGATCAAAGAGTCTGGCGATATCGAACATGTGGCCGTCGTGATTGACGTCCGTGGGCGATCAATGTTCTTCGATTTGCCTGCGGCTGCTCGAGATCTGCGAGCCAGCGGAAATCCGACACGAGTGTTGTTCCTCGAAGCCAATGACGAAGTACTTGTTCGCCGCTTCGAATCCAACCGACGACCTCACCCACTGCAGAAGGGTGGTCGGGTGCTGGACGGTCTGCAGCAAGAACGAGAGGTCTTGGCAGAACTACGTGGCTCTGCCGATCTGGTCATCGACACCTCTAACCTCAACGTGCATGAATTGCGGCGAAAGATCGAAGCCGGATTCTCAACCGATGACGATGTGTCCTTGCGCGCAACGGTGATGAGCTTCGGATTCAAGTACGGCATCCCGGTGGATGCGGATCTGGTGGCAGATATGCGGTTCTTGCCGAACCCGTATTGGGTTCCCGAACTGCGTGAATTGACTGGCCAAGATGCGCCTGTCAGCGACTATGTCACCGAGCTGCCGGAGGCTCGCCAATTCCTTGATCAGTACGCCGCTTTGGTCGACCTTGCTGCTGACGGTTATCAGCGTGAAGGCAAGCAATACGTCACCATCGCGATTGGGTGTACCGGTGGAAAACACCGCAGCGTGGCGATGACAGAACATCTGGCGGCTCGGCTAGTCAGACAAGGAATGGAAACCCTCGTCGTGCATCGCGACCTTGGCAAGGAATAGCCATGCGTCGAGTACCTCCGGCACCGAGATCGGGAACCCCGGTTGTCGCCTTGGGTGGCGGCCACGGATTGTCGGTCACACTCAAAGCGTTACGCCAAGTCACTCGACAACTGACGGCCATCGTTGGAGTGGCTGACGATGGTGGATCCAGTGGTCGACTGCGTGCGGAGTTGGATGTCATTCCTCCCGGCGATCTGCGGATGGCGCTGGCCGCACTATGTGGCGAGGATGCCTGGGGTCGTACCTGGTCACGGGTCATGCAGCACCGCTTCACGGGCAACGGAGAGATCGCTGGGCACGCCACCGGGAATCTGTTGATTGCTGCCTTGTGGCAAGAAACCGGCGATGTGGTCGAAGGCCTGGATTGGGTTGCTGCCTTGCTTGGTGCCAATGGCCGGGTGCTGCCGGTCTCGTCACAGCCGTTGAACATCGTCGCGGATGTGAAGGGAGTCGATCCCACGCATCCAGACCAGGTCACCACCATCCACGGTCAGGTGGAACTCGAACAGTCTCCGGGACAGGTCGTGTCCTTAGCCGTAGAACCTGCCGATCCGGACGCATGCCCGCAGGCCGTGGATGCCATCCACGGGGCAGAAGTTGTGGTTATGGGTCCCGGGAGTTGGTACACGAGCGTCCTGCCTCATCTGCTGGTACCGGAGATTCGATCAGCATTGGCCAGCGCTCGCGCCCGTCGCGTGTTGGTGCTCAACTTGGCCACCCCGAAAGAACAGACCGCGGGTTTGTCTAGTGATACCTACTTGTCGACCTGGGCACAGCTTTTCTCCGATGTACACCTCGACGTAGTGCTTGCTGACCCCCAATGCGTTACCGATCCCACTGCGTTAGCTGACGTTTGTCGCCAACTTGGGATCGAATTGGTCTTCCAAGATCTGACGAATCGGACAATTTCGGACCGATCTCCCGAACATGACCAAGATCTTTTGGCAGGTGCCCTGTCCGAGCTCGTTGCGCGTGGCACTATCTAACGCATGGCAATGACCTCCGCCGTCAAAGACGAGCTCAGCCGATTCGAGAACATCAACCCCTGCTGCCGGAAGTCCGAGGTTTCCACGATCCTGCGATTCGCAGGTGGCCTGCACATTGTGAGCGGGCACATCGTGATTGAAGCCGAACTGGACACTGGCGCCACCGCTCGTCGGCTACGCAAAGACATCTTCGAGATCTACGGACACAAGACTGACCTCGCGGTGGTTCGTCCCGGTGGATTGCGGCAAGGCAACCGCTACCTCGTGCGTGTGACTCGCGGCGGTGAAGCCTTGGCCCGTCAGACCGGACTGGTCGATGGTGCAGGTCGTCCGGTACGCGGTTTGCCACCCCAGGTGGTGTCAGGTGGCGCATGCGACATCGAAGCCGCATGGCGTGGTGCGTTCCTTGCTCATGGGTCGTTGACTGAACCAGGCCGTTCCTCGGCACTAGAGGTGACGTGCCCTGGATCGGAGGCAGCACTGGCCCTCGTCGGTGCCGCCCGACGCCTTGGTCTGGCCGCTAAGAGCCGTGAGGTTCGTGGGGTTGACCGTGTGGTCATGCGCGATGGCGATGCAATCAGTGCATTGCTGACTCGTCTGGGTGCGCACGATTCGGTCTTGGCGTGGGAAGAACGTCGCATGCGTCGCGAGGTCAAGGCGTCAGCTCACCGCTTGGCGAACTTCGATGACGCGAACCTGCGTCGCTCAGCTCGCGCTGCAGTTGCTGCTGGCGCTCGCGTTGAGCGTGCCCTGGAGATCCTGGCTGACGATGTGCCGGATCATCTGCGGGCGGCTGGCGAACTGCGGGTGCAACACAAGCAGGCCAGTCTGGAAGAACTCGGTGCATTGGCTGATCCGCCCATGACCAAAGATGCGATTGCGGGACGCATTCGTCGCCTGTTGGCGATGGCCGACAAGCGTGCACATGATCTTGGGATCGATGACACCGAGGCAGTGCTAACCCCGGAAATGATGGCTCCCTGATCCACTCGTTTACCCCGATTCCCCTGCCATTCGGTGGAATCTGGCGGTTCTGCGGGTGAGCCTGCTGGGCAGGACTTTGCGCGCTAGGTAGGGTCGGGGCAGCACACGTCGCTCACACCCACTAGGGAGCAAGGGGATCGCATGTCCATCAAGGTCGGTATCAACGGATTCGGTCGTATTGGCCGTAACTTCTTCCGCGCGGCAGCCGAAGCTGGCGCCGACATCGAGATCGTTGCGGTCAACGACCTCACCGACACCGAGACCCTTGCCCACCTGTTGAAGTACGACAGCATCTTGGGTCGCCTGGATGGAGACGTCACCGCTGACGGAAACTCGATCTCCGTTGATGGCAAGTCCATCACTGTGCTGGCCGAACGCGATCCGGCAAATCTTGACTGGGACGCCTACGGCGCGGACATCGTGATTGAAAGCACCGGCTTCTTCACCAAGGCAGATGACGCCCGCGCACACCTCAAGGGCAGCGTGAAGAAGGTCATCATCTCCGCTCCCGCATCCGACGAGGACATCACCATCGTGATGGGTGTCAACCAAGACCTCTACGACCCGGCAAAGCACGACATCATTTCCAACGCTTCTTGCACCACGAACTGCCTGGCTCCGATGGCAAAGGTTCTGCAGGACGAGTTTGGTATTGCTCGAGGTCTGATGACCACCATCCACGCCTACACCGGCGACCAGCGTCTGCACGATGCTCCCCACAAGGATCTGCGTCGTGCCCGTGCCGCTGCACTGTCGATGATCCCCACCTCTACAGGTGCGGCCAAGGCCATCGGTGTGGTGCTCCCAGAGCTCAAGGGCAAGCTCGACGGTTACGCCATGCGCGTTCCCGTCCCGACGGGTTCTGCCACCGACCTCACGGTCGAGTTGGAGAAGGCCGCCAGCAAGGAAGACATCAACGCCGCGATCAAGGCCGCTGCTGAGTCCGGTCCTTTGTCCACGGTGCTGACCTACACCGAGCAGCCCATCGTCTCGGCGGACATCGTCACCGATCCGTCGTCCTGCATCTTTGATGCACCGTTGACCAACGTGAACGGCAACATGGCCAAGGTGCTCGGTTGGTACGACAACGAGTGGGGCTACTCGAACCGTCTCGTTGACCTCACCAGCTTCGTCGGTCAGAGCCTGTGAGCCCTGTTGTCGAACTGTGTGACTTGGCCGTTAATGGCCGCACGGTCATTCTGCGAGCGGACTTCAATGTTCCGTTAGCGGACGTCGATGGTCAGCAAACCGTTACTGACGATGGTCGAATCCGTGCCTGCCTTCCCACCATTGCGGCGCTGACCGCTGAGGGGGCCCGCGTCATCGTGCTGGCACATCTCGGTCGCCCCAAAGGTGAAGTCGTGCCGGAGCTGTCGCTGGCCCCAGTCGCGCAACGGTTGTCCGAGTTACTAGAACAACCGGTTGCCTTTGCGACTGATGTCTGTGGTGAGGGCGCCAAGGCAGTAGCGAACGCACTGGAACCTGGACACGTCGCCTTACTGGAGAACGTTCGGTTCGATCCACGTGAGACAAGCAAGGACGTTGCCGAACGTACTGCCCTGGCAGAAAAGTGGGCAGCCCTCGGTGACTGCTTCGTATCCGATGGTTTCGGGGTGGTTCACCGCGAACAAGCTAGCGTGACGGAACTTGCTCAACTGTTGCCGCACGCGGCTGGGCTTCTGGTTGCCCGTGAGGTGGAAGTCTTCACCACCATCTTGGGTGAACCGCAGCGTCCCTTCACGGTGGTTTTGGGTGGGTCCAAAGTCTCCGACAAGCTCGGCGTGATTGGCCACCTGCTGGACAAGGTGGATCGTCTCGTTATTGGTGGCGGTATGTGCTTCACGCTACTCGCTGCACAAGGACACGAGGTGGGATCCTCACTCCTGGAGTCCGACCAGATCGATACCGTGCGTCAGCTCATTGCTGATGCCGAATCCAAAGGTGTCGAACTCGTGTTGCCCACCGACGTGGTGATCGCGGACACGTTCTCCGCCGATGCGCAGACCAAAGTAGTGTCGGTGACCGACGGCATTCCGGACGGCTGGATGGGTCTGGATATCGGACCGGAAAGCGCTGAACATTTCGCCGAGGTCGTGCGGACTTCTGCCACCGTGGTGTGGAACGGGCCAATGGGTGTCTTTGAGATGGAACCGTTTGCCGCAGGAACGCGTGCGGTTGCCCAAGCCTTGACCGAATGTCCAGGGATGACGGTTGTCGGTGGTGGGGACTCTGCTGCCGCTGTTCGCCTACTTGGCATTGATACGGAGCAAATCAGCCACATTTCCACTGGTGGTGGCGCAAGCTTGGAGTTCTTGGAAGGCAAGACCCTTCCTGGCTTGAAAGCATTGGAAGGGAACTGAACATGGCTGAACGCAAGCCGTTGATGGCCGGCAACTGGAAGATGAACCTCAATCATCTGGAAGCGATCGCCCTGGTGCAGAAGGTCGCCTTCTCGTTGAAAGATGCCGACTACGAGGCATGCGAGGTCGCAGTGCTGCCTCCATTCACCGATATTCGTTCGGTCCAGACCCTGGTCGATGGAGACAAGCTCAAGATTGTCTACGGGGCACAAGACATCTCCGAACATGCATCGGGTGCCTACACCGGAGAAGTGTCCGGTGCCATGCTCGCCAAGCTGGGATGTACCTACGTCACCGTTGGCCACAGTGAGCGTCGCCAGTACCACGCTGAAACTGACGAGATCGTGAACGCGAAGGCCAAGGCTGCCCTGAAGGTCGGTATTCGTCCGATTGTGTGTGTGGGTGAGGGACTCGAGATTCGGCAAGCGGGAAACCACGTCGCGCATACCTTGAGCCAGATTGATGGCGCGCTGAATGGCTTGTCCGCCAAGGACATGGCCAATGTTGTTATCGCTTACGAACCTGTGTGGGCGATTGGGACAGGTGAGGTTGCGACTCCGGCTGACGCGCAGGAGGTATGCAGTGCAATTCGTAGCCGACTGGCAGATCTCTACGACGACTCAATCGCGAATGCGACTCGGGTGCTGTACGGCGGATCGGTCAAGGCCTCGAACGTGGCTGGACTGATGGCCGAACCCGACATTGACGGCGGTTTGGTCGGCGGGGCTAGCATTGACCCCGACGAATTTGTCGCGTTGGTGCGCCACCGTTTGCTTGCGGCGTCGTAACCTTCGGATCTAAGACACACAAAGGACTGACATGACTGTTGCACTTGAAATCATCTTGGTGATCACGAGTCTGCTGTTGATTGTGTTGATCCTGCTTCACAAAGGCAAGGGCGGGGGCCTGTCTGACATGTTCGGCGGTGGCGTCACCTCATCTGTGGGTGGTTCCAGTGTTGCCGAACGAAATCTCGACCGAATCACGGTCGGGATCGCTTTGGTTTGGGCCGCCTGCATCATTGGGTTGGGCCTGATCGTCAAGTCTGGGTGAGGAGTTTCTCGTGGCTGGTGGCGGTAGTGCGATCCGAGGTAGTCGGGTCGGTGCAGGTCCCATGGGGGAGAAGGAGCGCGGCGAGCCCGCTCCCCGAGTATTTGTTTCGTTCTACTGTGCCAACGGCCATGAGTCGACACCGACGTTCGCCGTCGATGTTCCGCCGCCGGATGAGTGGGATTGCCCGCGTTGTGGATGGCCGGCCGGACCAGACAAGGACAATCCGCCTGCTCCGCCTAAGACTGAGCCTTACAAGACTCACTTGGCCTACGTGAAGGAACGCCGCTCTGATTCCGATGGTGGCGACATCCTGGATGAGGCACTTGCGCGTTACCGCGAAGACCGCGACTAATTAGTCAGTTTGCTTGCTGCTGCTTCGTCGGCAAACAAGATGGTTTCCACGCTGCCACGAGCGGCACCGGATGGTGCGTCCTTAGCGCGAGCATCAGACTGGATGAGCGCAACGGCATCGGCTTTTCCCTCGCCTGATGCGATCAGCCATACCCGCTTCGATGCGTTGATGGTCTGCATGGTGAAGGTGGTGCGCAATGGCGGTGGCTTGGGGGAGTTACGGACTGCCACAACAGTCTCCGGTTCAAACTGCTCATCGCGTCCCGGGAACAGGGAGGCGCAATGAGCATCCTCACCGATACCCAGCATGTTGATGTCGAACGCGATGTTCTCGTCAGAACCATGTGAGTCGATGAGCTCTTGCGCGTAAGCAGCAGCAGCTTCGTCTAAGCCCTCGTCGGAGCCAGCAACTTCGCTGCGAGGCATCGGATGAACTTTGACGGGGTCAACATCGACCTTGTCCAGCAGGGCTTCTCGGGCTCCGGTCTCGTTGCGCTGCGGGTCGCCTTCGGGCAGGTAACGCTCGTCGGACCACCAGAACTCAACCTTTGACCAGTCGATACCGGAGGCGTCCGCGTGGCTGCCTATTGCAGCCATGGCTGACGTTCCACCTCGACCGCCGGTCAGGCAAACGTGTGCCACCCCGCGTTCGGCAATCGCCGCGATGATGACGGCAACGGCGCGATCGGCAATCGCGTTCGCTACCGCATCACCATCGGCGAGAACCTCAAGCTGACGCTCTGAACTCATGACGTCGATCAGTTGAGAGTGGACTGGACGTGATCGATCAGATCGCCCCAGGCGTCCACGAACTTCGAGACACCCTCGTCCTCAAGCTCTTGGAACACCTCGTCCATATCGACGCCGGCTGCAGCCAGATCGTCGAATACCTTCTGGGCATCTGCCAGGTTGTTCGAGATGGTGTCGCCCTGTACGTTGCCGTGATCTTCCACAGCGTTCAGGGTGGCTTCTGGCATGGTGTTGACACACTCAGGTGCGGCCAGTTCCACCACGTAGGTGTCATCGGAGTAGGCAGGGTCCTTCACGCCGGTGCTGGCCCACAGCGGACGCTGAATGGCGGCACCCTCAGCTTCCAGAGCCTTCCAGCGGTCGGACTCCTTCATCTTCAGGTAAGCGCCGTAGGCGAGACGAGCATTCGCCACACCGGCATCCCCCTTGAGTGCCTTGGCCTCGTCGGTACCGAGCTTGTCGAGACGACCATCCACGGCGGTATCAACGCGGCTGACGAAGAACGAAGCCACCGAGTGAATCTTGGACAGGTCCAATCCGGCTTCCTTGGCCTTCTCCATGCCCGACAACCAGGCATCCATGACTTCTTCATAGCGAGCAACCGAGAAGATCAGCGTGACGTTGACGCTGATTCCGGCGGCGATGGTTTCCGTGATGGCTGGCAGGCCTTCGACGGTGCCAGGAATCTTGATGAGGACGTTCTCGCGATCAACGGCCCAGTGCAGTGCCTTGGCCTCGGCGATGGTTCCTTCGGTCTCGCGCGCCAAGCGTGGATCGACTTCGATGGAGACGCGACCGTCGTAGCCCTTGGACTTGTCGTAGATGTCCTTGAACAGATCACATGCCCAACGGACGTCGTACTCCGTCATGGTGCGGATGGCCTCATCCACGGACAGCTTGCGGGACTTGGCGTCCGCGACTTGGGCGGCGTAGTCATCTGACCCACCGGAGATTGCCTTGTCGAAGATCGCCGGGTTCGTGGTGACGCCTACGACGTGCTTGGTCTTGATGAGTTCTTCGAGGTTGCCGGATTCGAGGCGGGCACGACTCAAGTCGTCCAACCAGATCGATACGCCAACGTCGGACAGATCCTTCAAGTGGTCAGTCATGGCAGTTTCCTTCGGGTTTGTTGGGGGTTAGTTGTTTTCGACGGATTCGAGGGATTCCTTGGCTTTTGCCACCACGTTGTCCACGGTGAAGCCGTACTTGGTCATCAACAAGGCACCATCGGCAGATTCACCAAAATGCTCGATGCTGATTGCGCGGCCATGCTCGCCCAGGAATCGGTACCACGGCATTGCCACACCAGCTTCTACCGTGACGCGCGCCTTGACTGACGAAGGAATGACCTGCTCCTTGTAGTCGTCGTCTTGTTCGTCGAACCACTCCAGGCACGGCATGGAGACGACTTGCGTGGGAATGCCTTCGCCTTCCAGTACCTCAGCAGCGCCAACAGCCCACTGAACTTCCGAACCAGTCGCGATGAGCAGAACCTTCGGATCAGCGGATGGCTTCACCCTGATGTAGGCGCCCTTGGTGACGCCTTCGTCAGCTTCGAAGACTGGCAGACCCTGACGCGACAGGATCAGGCCGACAGCATCTTGGCGTTCAAGGATGTGTCGCCAAGCGATAGCGGTCTCGTTGCCGTCTGCTGGGCGAACGATGTTGATATTTGGCATGGCGCGAAGCGAGGCCAGGTGCTCGATTGGCTGGTGAGTCGGACCGTCTTCGCCCAAGCCAACCGAGTCGTGTGTCCACACGTACGTCACGGGCACATCCATCAGAGCGGACAAACGAACTGCACCACGCATGTAGTCCGAGAACGTGAAGAACGTTCCACCAAATACTCGAGTCAGGCGGGACAACGCGATGCCGTTGAGTGCAGCGCCCATCGCATGCTCGCGGATACCAAAGTGCAGGATGCGACCGTTGGGACGAGCGGCCGGAGCATTGTTGCCGAACGGCAAGAACGAGCCGCCATCGTCGATGCTGGTGTTGTTTGAGCTGGCGAGGTCGGCCGAACCACCCCAAAACTCCGGCATCACCGAGGCAATGCCGTTGATGACCTTGCCGGATGCCTGACGGGTGGCAACCTTGCTGCCGACCTCGAAGGTGGGGATTGCATCTTCCAAGCCTTCAGGGAGCTTTCCGGACTGGATGCGATCCAGCAGCTTGGCATCCTTTGGTCGAGCGTCACGCCATTCGTCGAACTTCTTGTCCCACTCGGCGTGCAGTTCGGCACCGCGTGCCTTGACCTCGCGCGCGTGATCCAGGACCTCATCGGAGACCTCGAAGGTCTTGTCTGGGTCAAAGCCCAGAATCTCCTTGGTCTTCTCGATTTCTTCGGCACCCAGGTCCGCACCGTGTGCATCGTGCGAGTTCTGCTTGGTGGGGGCAGGCCAACCAATGATGGTGGTCACCCGAATCAGGGTGGGTTTGTCCGATTCACGAGCCTTGAGCATGGCGTCGTACACGCCTTGCACATCAACATCGCCATCTGGCAGGACCTCAACGTGGATCGTGTCCCAACCGTAGGCCCGGTAGCGGGCTTCGACGTCTTCACTGAAGGCGACCTCGGTGTTGCCCTCAATCGAGATGTGGTTGTCGTCGTAAATGACCGTGAGGTTGCCCAGTTGCTGGTGGCCAGCCAGTGAACTGGCCTCAGAGGTGATGCCTTCTTCGATACAACCGTCGCCAGCAATCACCCAGATGTGATGGTCGAAGACACTCTCGCCCGGCTTCGCGCCAGCATCGAGCATTTCCCGCACGTAACGACCGTCCATCGCCATACCCACGGCAGTTGCCAGCCCTTGTCCCAGCGGGCCGGTGGTGGTCTCGACACCGACGGTGTGGCCGTATTCCGGGTGGCCGGGAGTCAGTGAGTTCTCGGTACGGAAGGACTCCATATCCGACAGTTCCAGGCCATAGCCGGAGAAGAACAACTGTGTGTAGAGCGTGAGGCTGGAGTGACCGGCCGACAGCACGAATCGATCGCGGCCAATCCAATTTGGGTCCGCAGGGTCGTGCCGCAGCACCCGCTGAAACAGCAGGGTGGCGATGGGGGCCAAGCTCATGGCGGTACCAGGATGGCCATTGCCGGTCTTGTGTACGGCGTCCGCCGCAAGCACGCGTGCGGTGTCGACGGTGCGCTTGTCCAGATCTGTCCACTCGAGTGACTCGGTCACGTCGGTCCTTCCTCGCCAATTTCGACTCTGCTGGGTAATCAGCGCGAGCGTATCGACCTGAGCCCCCTCACGGCATCCCCACGCGCTCGCTTGCGCTAATCGGGTTTCTGCCGGGCCGAGGGTTCGTCTCGGGCGTGGAGCTCAACCAGTTCCCGAACGAGTCAATCTGCTCACAACCTGCGGGATTGCCACAGGCGAGGGTTACAGTGGCTACACATCGTTTGGCGACGAAATTTCGGAGTTTTCAGTGGGGCAAGGTCAACCGCACCCGGGGGCAGATACGTCCTCGTCGTCGGCGACCCATCCCACTCCCACCCCCACGGTCATCCACGACGACGGCGTTGCCGTGGTGACGACCCGCAAGCGATCGGTCAAGGGCACAGTCAGCTCCTACATTGCGCTGACCAAGCCACGGATTATCGAGCTTCTGCTCGTCACCACCGTTCCCACGATGTTCTTGGCTGCGCAAGGCCTGCCTGGTTTGTGGTTGACCATTGCCACCTTGATTGGTGGAACCTTGGCTGCCGGTGGCGCCAACACGCTCAACTGCTACGTAGATCGCGACATCGATGCAGTGATGAAGCGAACGGGGCATCGCCCACTTGTTCGTGGTGACATCACTCCGAGAGCCGCGCTGATTTTTGGTCTCGTCCTGTCGGTGGCATCGGTTGTTTGGCTGGCGGCGACCGTCAATCTGTTGTCCAGCGTGCTGGCAAGCGGCGCAATCGTGTTCTACGTCGTCATTTACACCCTTGGCTTGAAGCGTCGGACTCCGCAGAACATCGTGTGGGGTGGGGCGGCCGGATGCTTCCCCGTCCTCATCGGATGGTCCGCAGTCACTGATTCGTTGACGTGGGCTCCGTTGATCCTGTTCGCGATCATCTTCTTCTGGACGCCACCGCATTACTGGCCATTGTCGTTGAAGTTCAAGGACGACTACGCCGCCGCCGGAGTCCCCATGTTGCCGGTAGTGGCCGATCTGCGCCGGGTGGCGCTGGAGATCGTGGTCTATAGCTGGGTGATGGTGGGCGTCTCCCTGCTATTGGTGCCAGTGGCCCCCATGGGGTGGGTCTACACCGCAGCAGCGACGTTGCTTGGCGGGCACTTCCTATACGAAGCGCATCGACTTCTGTACCGGGTGACGAAGGGCTTGGACGCCCAACCGATGCGCCTGTTCCACCTGTCGATCACGTACTTGTCGCTGTTATTCCTCGCGATCGCGATCGATCCGTTCTTCTCCTGAACTTGTACTCGTTAGCTGTGGGTTGCGACCTCAGCAGTACCGCGCACCCGCAAGCTGAGGTAGCTGGACAGCACAGCGATCCATACCAGCGTGGAACCCAACAGGTGGAGCAGCACGATGACCCACGGCAGACCAATGAAGAACTGCACGTAACCGATCGTTCCCTGCAGCAGGCTGATCACCAAGATGCCGATTGCGCGCCCGGTAATTGGCTTGGGTGCCCTGGTCACGGTCAGCGCGATGATCAAACCCACTGTCAAGCCGATGAAGAGCAGCACCAGGTCAGCGTGTAACCACGAGATCATCCGTGGATCGAAGGGCAGACGATGGGTGGCGTCGGCATCTCCTGAGTGAGGCCCAGAGCCTGTCACCAGAGTTCCGACAGTGAGCACGACGAGGGCAAGTGCCACGATCGCTGTCCCCAACCGTCGAATCACAGGGTGCACGGTCAGCGTGACGGGGTGATCGCCCAATTCACGTGAGCGGACGAGCAACACCATGGATGCAGCGATGAGTCCAGAGGACACCAGGTAGTGCGCAGAAACGAATAGCGGATTGAGTCCGGTCAGGACGGTGATGCCGCCCAACACGGCCTGGGCGACTGTTCCCAGCAGTGGAGTTGCGGCCAGCCAGGTTAGTGGGCGACGGGTTGCTCCGCGTTCGGCCTTGAGCCGAGCATTCCAGCGCAGCGTCCCCACGAATGCCGCGATCGCAATGATCGTCAAGACAAACGTGAGAGTGCGGTTACCGAATTCGATGTACTTATGGGTAGCCGTGTCGAGTCCAGCAGTAGGGACGAAGGAGGCGCTGGAACACTGCGGCCACGTCGGGCACCCCAGTCCTGAACCAGTAAGACGAACCAAGCCACCGGTCACCACAATGGCGGTTTGTGCGACCAGGTTTGCCCAGAAGATTCGTCGCAACCATTGCGGGACGGCCACAGCAGGTTCCTGTCCCGTCGCCTTGATGACATCGCTCGTCACACTGACGTCTCCAGCCGATCGCGTATGGCTCATTACTTCACTCCCACTTGAAGGTTCGAGTGGCGACGATGGTTCCGACGACCGCCCAGGCAGCCAGTACGACCAAAGACCAGATCGGAAGCGGATTTCCGGCAGTTAATACCTCGCGCAGGCCATCTCCGAGAGCACCGGAAGGAAGCAGACGTCCGACTGCCGCCATCCCGCCAGGAATATCACTGCTCGGGATGATGGTGCTGCCGGCCATCAGCAGCACTAAGAAGATGGCATTAGCGACTGCCAGGGTGGCCTCTGCGCGCAGCCATCCGGCGATGACCAGTGCCCAGGACGCAAAGGCAGCCGTGCCGACTGCCAGTAGGAGCAGCACGCTGATGACGTTGCCGGCGGGATGCCAGCCCAGGGCAAATGCGACCGCACTGATGATGGCGAGCTGAATGATTTCCACCAAAAGAACCGCGATGCTGCGAGAG
The DNA here is from genome assembly GCA_039812085.1 of Candidatus Nanopelagicales bacterium. GTDB lineage: Bacteria > Actinomycetota > Actinomycetes > S36-B12 > UBA10799 > JBDHZU01. The sequence continues at coordinate 30,891 of JBDHZU010000002.1, forward strand.
GCAACCAGTCCTGATCGGCCCAGCGGAGTGACTCCGAGGTATTTGAGAACGCCATAGCGGCGGTCGAAACCGGTGGAGATGGCCAGCGAAGTGAACGCCGTTGACATGACAGCCAGCGCCAAGATTCCTGGCGTCACAATGTTGATCCGTGAGTCGCCGGTCAGGCTGATGAATGTGGCATAGGTCAGCCCCACGAGTAAGGCCAACGGAATGACCAACATCAGGAGTAGTTGTTCGCCATTGCGAAGCAGCAAGGTCAGATCGAAGCGACTCTGAGCGCGGATGATGTGCGGGCGGCTATTGGCTTGTGCGCTGGGAGTGAAGTCGAGGGAATCCAGGGTGTTCACGCGGTACCACCTCCGCGAGTCAACGAGACCACGACATCTTCCAGGCGGCGCTGACCACTAGACAGGTTCGATACCGACTGTCCGGTCTCGGCGAACCACCCAGTCACGGCAGCGATCTGGGCGGGATCGACCTTGCCGGTCACGACGTAATGCCCAGGGTGCGATTGCGTCACCGTCGCCGAATCCAGCCGAGTCGATAGATCTGATAAGTCCAGGTGTGGTTGCGCGTCGAATTCGAGGACGGGAGCTGTGGAAGCGGTGAGTTCGGCAGGAGTCCCCGCGGCAACTGCCCGACCATCCGCGATCACAACGACGTGATTGGCAAGACGTTCTACGTCATCCATCAAGTGAGTGGTGAGCAGGATCGTGACTCCGGCCGTCCGTAATCGATCGATGACATCCCACACCACATGTTTGGCCTGCGGATCCAGACCAGCGGTGGGTTCGTCCAGAAACACCAGTTCAGGTCGTCCGACCAGTGCCATGGCGAGCTTGAGTCGCTGCTGCTCTCCGCCTGACATGCGACGGAAGGTGGTCGTGACGGTATCGAGTTTCAGGACGTGTGCCAGCTCATCAACGGGTAGGGGAGTGCGATGCATGGCTGCAACGCTGCGCAGAGCTTCCAACGGACGTGCAGAGGAGGGAACTCCGCCGTTCTGCAGCATCACACCCACTCGGGTGCGCAGAACATTTCCGTCTGAGTCTGGGTTGAGGTCGAGGACACGAACCTCGCCAGAATGTGCCTGGCGCAGACCTTCGCAGACCTCGATTGTGCTGGTCTTACCCGCACCGTTGGGGCCGACGATTGCGGTGACTTTCCCTAACTGCGCGGTCAGGCTCAAACCGTTGACCGCAGTCGATGATCCGTACCGCACGACAAGGTCGCGGATATCGACAGCATTGGGCACTCATCGAGTGTAGGTCGCGACCGTGAGGTGCATGACCAGTAGTGAGTACAAGACCCATATAGGGGTCTGAGAGCTACCGCACAGGAACCGGGTCTATCCCGTTGTCGATAAATAGGGAACAATGGGGTTGTGGAAATCGCCGTTTCTCCTGCCGCGACTCGAGTCGCGAATCTTTTGCTGGAGTCCGGCGCCCTGACTGCCACCCAACTTGCTGAACAACTTGGCCTTACCGGAACGGCAGTTCGCAAACACCTCGATGCACTTGTTGCGGCTGGTTGGGCTGAGGCATCCGAACGTGCGCCCTATGGGCCGACCCGTCCCCGTGGTCGTGGTCGTCCCGCCAAGGTGTACAGCCTGACTGCGGGAGGTCGGGAAAATTTCACGGCCGCCTATGACGAACTCGCTGCCGCTGCGATTCGACAACTGGAAGTCCTCGGCGGTGCGGAAGCCGTTACGCAATTTGCTCGGCAACGCTCGGCAGACATGGTCAGCCGCTACGCCGACAAGGTCGACCTCACGGCATCCACTGAACAACGCGTAGAGCAATTGGCACAGCTCCTACGTGAAGACGGTTTTGCGGCAACGCTTGACCCGGCAACAAACGGCATCCAGTTATGCCAGCACCATTGCCCTGTGGCCCATGTGGCCGAACAGTTCCCTCAACTGTGTGACGCGGAGACCGAAGCGTTTGGCGACGTGCTCGGTACCCATGTCACTCGCTTAGCCACCATCGCTCACGGCGACTGTGTGTGTACGACCCATGTGGCCGTCACGGATGGGGCAAGCGCTGAAAAGAAAGAACGGACAACCGCATGACGAATACCGTTGAGCATCCAGAACTTGAAGGTCTGGGCAATTACGAATATGGCTGGTCCGATTCGGACGCTGCCGGAGCTACTGCACGCCGTGGCTTGTCCGAAGAAGTCGTCCGGGAGATTTCTGCGCTGAAGAACGAGCCGGAATGGATGCTCGACCTGCGCCTCAAGGGTCTGAAGCTGTTCGAACGTAAGCCCATGCCCAACTGGGGTGCGGACTTGTCGGATATCGACTTCGACAACATCAAGTACTTCGTGCGTTCCACCGAGAAGCAGGCCCAAAGCTGGGAAGAACTACCCGAAGACATCAAGAACACCTACGACCGACTCGGTATCCCCGAGGCGGAGAAGCAGCGCCTGGTTGCCGGTGTGGCTGCTCAGTACGAATCTGAGGTCGTCTACCACGCCATTCGTGACGATCTAGAGGAACAAGGTGTCATCTTCTTGGACACCGACTCCGGGTTGAAGGAACACGAAGACCTGTTCCGTGAACACTTCGCATCCGTGATCCCCGTGGGAGACAACAAGTTCGCTGCACTGAACACCGCCGTATGGTCCGGTGGCTCGTTCATCTATGTGCCCAAGGGTGTTCACGTCGAGATCCCGCTGCAGGCCTACTTCCGAATCAACACAGAGAACATGGGCCAGTTCGAACGCACGCTAATCATCGTGGATGAGGACGCCTACGTTCACTACGTCGAAGGCTGCACCGCGCCGATCTACTCCAGCGATTCGCTGCACTCCGCGGTCGTAGAGATCATCGTCAAGCCCGGTGGACGCTGCCGATACACGACTATCCAGAACTGGTCGAACAACGTCTACAACCTGGTGACCAAGCGCGCCACTGCACAAGCCGGCGCCACCATGGAATGGATCGACGGCAACCTTGGATCCAAGGTCACCATGAAGTACCCCGCTGTGTGGCTGATGGGTGAGCACGCCAAGGGCGAGACATTGAGCATCGCGTTTGCTGGCGAAGGTCAACATCAAGATGCTGGATCGAAGATGGTGCACGCGGCTCCGAACACGATGTCCAGCATCGTGAGCAAGTCCGTTGCCCGTGGCGGCGGCCGTACCTCCTACCGAGGTTTGGTGCAGGTTTTGGAGGGCGCCAAGAAGTCAGCCAGCACCGTGCGCTGCGACGCGCTGCTCGTTGATGACATCAGCCGGTCGGATACCTACCCCTACGTCGACGTTCGAGAAGACGACGTGTCGATGGGCCACGAGGCCAGTGTGAGCAAGGTTGGCGAAGACCAGTTGTTCTACCTGATGTCACGCGGACTGACCGAGGAAGACGCCATGGCGATGATCGTCCGTGGCTTCATCGAGCCGATTGCCCGCGAACTGCCCATGGAATACGCGTTGGAGCTCAACCGATTGATCGAATTGCAGATGGAAGGAGCAGTTGGCTGATGACTGCTCCCACTTCGGCATTCAACGAACGCGAAATCCAAATCTCTGCACCAGCAGCCACTAAGGCCGAAATCCTGGCCTCGTTCAACCCTGACGACTTTGTCACGCCCACTGGGCGAGAAGAAGACTGGAGATTCACTCCCGTTCGTCGAGTCGCTGCGTTGTTTGAGCCGCTGCCGGACAGCACAGGCGTGGATGTCGTGGTGAATGCACCGGATTCCGTCACCGTCGAGAAGGTCAGTAGTGACGACCCTCGCCTTGGTGATGCATTGGTGCCAGTGGACCGGGCAAGCGTGTTGGCCTGGGACGGCGCGACCGAAGCGCTCGTTGTCTCAGTGCCAGATCGGACCGAGGTTGCTGAGCCGATCCGAATTGACGTGTCGGGCAACGGATTCAGCTACGGACTGACCCAACTGCGAGTTGGTGCCGATTCCGGTGCAACGTTCGTCATCGACAACCGTGGTTCGGCCACCCGATCGGACAACATTGAGGTGCTGGTTGGTGATCGCTCCCGTGTGACCTTCGTCAGCATCCAGGACTGGGAGCGCGACGCCGTTCACCTCGGTCGGATTCATACCCGAATCGGACGCGACGCCTCCACCACGCAGATCGTGGCCACCTTCGGCGGCGACATCGTGCGTTTGGTGTCCACGGTCGAATACGACGGCCCCGGTGGGTCAGCCGATCTGCTCGGTGCCTACTTCGCCGATGCCGGTCAGCATCTGGAACACCGACTGTTTGCCGATCACGACGAAACCCACTGCCGCAGCAACGTGGTCTACAAGGGTGCATTGCAAGGCGAACACGCTCGCACCGTATGGATTGGTGACGTGCTCATTCGTGCCAACGCAGTCGGCACGGATACGTACGAAATCAACCGCAACCTGGTGCTCAGCGATGGAGCTCGGGCTGACTCGGTTCCCAACCTGGAAATCGAAACCGGTGAAATTGCTGGTGCCGGCCATGCCAGTGCCACCGGTCGTTTTGATGATGAACAACTGTTCTACCTGCAGTCACGTGGCATCCCTGCCGACGAGGCTCGTCGTCTCGTCGTGCGTGGATTCTTCACCGATGTGTTGGATCGCATTCCACAAGAAGACATCCGCGATCGGCTGTGGCAGGTCGTGGAAGACGAAGTGTCTACGGTGATCGCTCCCGCAGGCGGCCAGAAATGAGCGATGAGTTCCATCCGACGATTCGTCTATCCGAACTTCCGGAAGGCACCGCGCGGCGAATTGAAATGGATGGGGTGGAAGTTGCCCTCATCCATTCCGAAGGCCAGGTTTTTGCCATCGATGACATCTGTTCGCACGGTGAGGTCTCACTGTCCGAAGGCGAAGTCGAAGGTTGCTTCATCGAATGCTGGCTGCATGGTTCGCGCTTCGATATTCGTACCGGCGAACCGGCCGGGCCACCGGCAACAGAACCTGTTCCCACCTATGCGGTACGGCTGGAAGCCGATACCGACGACCCCACAATCTTTGTCGCTGTAACTCAAGGAGCTGGACACACATGGCAGAACTGATCATCACCGACCTACATGTTTCGGTGAATATTGATGACGAAGAATCCCGCGAGATCCTGCGCGGAGTCGATTTGACGATCCGATCCGGAGAGACCCACGCCATCATGGGTCCGAACGGTTCCGGAAAGTCCACGTTGGCATACGCGATCGCAGGGCACCCGCGCTACGAAGTTACCTCCGGATCCATCACCCTGGATGGCGAGGATGTCCTGGACATGGCCGTCGATGAGCGAAGCCGTGCAGGGATCTTCCTGGCGATGCAGCATCCAGTCGAGGTGCCTGGCGTCACCGTGTCGAACTTCCTGCGCACTGCTGCCACCTCGATTCGTGGGGAAGCTCCCAAGCTGCGCACCTGGATGAGCGAGGTGAAGGATGCGATGACTTCGCTGCAGATGGATCCCGCTTTCGCTTCGCGTAATGTCAACGAAGGATTCTCCGGTGGTGAGCGTAAGCGCAACGAGATCCTGCAGATGGAAATCCTCAAGCCAAAGATCGCGGTGCTGGATGAGACGGACTCCGGTCTGGACGTGGATGCGCTGAAGGTTGTCGCCGAAGGGGTCAACCGAGTGCAGGACGCCAACGACACCGGGCTGCTGCTCATCACCCACACGACCCGACTGCTGAGCCTGATTCCCACCGACTACGTCCACGTCTTCGGTGCCGGACGAGTTATCACCAGCGGTGGTCCGGAACTTGCGGCGCAGATTGACGCTGAGGGTTACGAACAGTTCACCGCTGCGGTCTAGGAGAGTTCATCGTGGTCGCTGCGTTTGACGTTGACAGGGTGAGGAAGGACTTCCCCATCCTGGGTCGAACCATGCGATCAAACGCTGGTCTGATCTACCTCGATTCCGGAGCGACTTCCCAGAAGCCAACCGTGGTGCTGGATGCGGAACGCGACTTCTATGAGCAGCACAATGCTGCTGTTCACCGGGGTGCTCATTTACTGGCAGAAGAAGCAACCGATGCCTACGAGTCGGCCCGGCAACGGATCGCAGCATTTGTCGGCGGGCAACCCGACGAACTCGTGTTCACCAAGAACGCCACCGAGTCGCTGAATCTGATCGCCTACGCGTTCCTCAACGCCACCTTGAAGTCACAGCACAATGCTCCTTTGCCCAAGGGGGCAGATCGGTTCATCCTGCAGCCAGGCGATGAAGTTGTGGTGACCGAAATGGAACACCACGCCAACCTGGTGCCGTGGCAAGAACTGTGCGTCAAGACCGGGGCCACTCTGCGCTGGTTCGGCCTGACCGACGATGGTCGACTTGATCTGAGTGAACTGGATTCGCTTATCAACGAACGCACTCGCGTCGTTTCGGTCGTTCATCAATCGAACATCCTCGGCACCATCAACGACGTTGAACGCATCGGCAAGCGGGCACACGATGTTGGGGCGTTGATGGTGGTGGATGCCTGCCAGTCCGTCCCACACATGCCCATCGACGTGAAAACCCTCGGTGCCGATCTCATCGCATGGTCTGGCCACAAGATGTTGGGTCCCACCGGAATCGGGCTGCTCTGGGCGCCAGCCGAGGTGCTGGCTGCCATGCCACCATTCATTACCGGCGGATCAATGATTTCCACCGTCACGATGGAAGCGACCACCTTCGCCGATCCGCCACAGCGCTTTGAAGCCGGTGTTCCCATGACGGCGCAAGCAGTGGGCCTGGCTGCCGCCGTGGACTATCTGAACGAACTCGGTATGGACGCTGTGCACGCCCATGAGCAGGAACTGACCGGTCGTCTGCTCGACAAACTCAATGCCATCGACGGGGTACGGATCATCGGCCCAGTAGACAACGTTGATCGTGGGGGAGCGGTGTCCTTCGAGGTCGCCGGAATCCATGCTCACGATGTCGGGCAGGTGCTGGACGATCGTGGAATCGCCGTCCGCGTCGGGCATCACTGTGCTGCGCCGGTATGTCGTCGCTACGGAGTAACCGCCACGGTGCGTGCCACGGTCTACGTCTACAACACCGAGGCAGAAATCGACGCGTTGGCCGATGCCATCGTCGCTGCACAGGAGTACTTCGGAGTGCGCCCGTGAACCTCGACGATATGTACCAAGAAGTGATCTTGGATCACTATCGTTCGCCACATGGACGAGGGCTATCCAGCGACTTTGACGCTGAGGTTCACCACGTGAATCCCACCTGCGGTGATGAGATCACTGTCCGAGTGAAGCTCGACAACGATGGCACCACCTTGCGGGTTGCCGAGGTCTCCCATGAAGGCCAAGGCTGTTCCATCTCCCAAGCCTCCGCCAGCGTCATGTACGACCAGATCAACGGCCAATCGTTGCGCGACGCCATGGCTGCAGTGGACGAGTTCGGTGCGCTGATGAAGTCCGCCACCACCGACTACGAAGCAAACGAAGACATCTTGGGCGATGCCATCGCATTCGTTGGTGTTGCCCGCTACCCAGCACGAATCAAATGCGCATTGTTGGCCTGGATGGCTTTCAAAGATGCCGCCGCCCAGGCCACGGCCGTCGCGCAAGCAGGAGAGGGACAGTCATGACTGCCACAGTGACCAAAGACGACGTTTTCGAGGCGATGAAAGATGTCGTTGATCCGGAATTAGGGATCAACGTCGTTGATCTCGGCCTGGTGTATGACGTGACTGTCGAGACGGACAACACGGCAACCGTAGACATGACCTTGACGTCTGCCGCATGTCCGTTGACCGACGAGATCGAAGACCAGACCCGAGCCGCCCTTGATGGCGTGGTGGAAGATTTCCGTATCAACTGGGTTTGGATGCCGCCGTGGGGTCCAGACAAGATCACCGATGAGGGTAGGGAAATGCTGCGCGCCATCGGTTTTAACGTCTGAACGTCCTACTTTTGCGCCAACCTAGAAACCGCTGCTGCGGTATAACCCATCATGGCGAATGGGATGCAGGTGTCGCAGATTGCGTTAAACGCTGTAGCGCCGGGCCGCAATGACAGCGTCGACGTACTCATTGAGGTCTGGGAAGATTTCACGAACCTGCCGCACCAGATCAAGAGGAATATCAAAACCCTCTCCGACGGCATCGGTAAGACACGTCTGCACCGCCAACCACAGTTCCCCGGCTCCGCTTTCTTCGGTCATGAGTTGCACGGTGTCATCAGGCATCGGTAGGGCGAGGAGTTGCTCCACGAGCTGCTCTGCGGTCATGCGGACATCGTAAGAGTTTCAGTCGGTAACCTGGAGTCACTGTGCTTACTGCATCCAAGATCGAGCTGCGCGCCGGCGCGCGTTTACTGCTCGCTGATGGGGCGCTACAAGTTGGACCGGGCGATCGAATTGGACTTGTTGGTCGCAATGGTGCGGGTAAGACCACGCTGATGAAGGTGCTGGCAGGTCTGGGAGAACCGGCTGCTGGCAGTGTGACCAGACCATCAAGCATTGGTTATCTCGCGCAGGATCCAGAAGCGGCTGATCCCGCACAAACCGTCCGGCAGCGCCTCTTGAGCGCTCGTGGCATGGCCGACATCGAACAGCGGATGCGGACTGCAGAAAAGCAAATGGCATCAGCGGACGATGAGACTCGAGACAAGGCCATGCGTCGCTACGCCAACGCTGAGCAGGCATTCATCACTGCTGGTGGGTATGCCGCAACTGCGGAAGCCGCATCTGTGGCAGCCGGTATCGGAATCACCGACCGCATGCTTGATAGCCAACTCGGGAATCTGTCGGGTGGTCAGCGTCGTCGGGTGGAACTGGCTCGAATCTTGTTCGGCGAACAGTCGCTGTTATTGCTCGATGAACCCACCAACCACCTCGATGCTGACTCGATCGTGTGGCTGCGCGGTTTTCTGCAGAATCATTCCTCCGGATTGGTTGTCATCAGTCACGATGTCGAACTTCTCAGTGATGTCGTCAACAAGGTCGCCTTTTTGGATGCTGATCGTCAGGTGCTGGATAACTACAACATCGGTTGGGACGCCTACCTGAAGGCCCGCGCCACGGATGAGAAGCGTCGTCGCAGAGAACGAGCGAATGCGGAACGAACCGCAGATACCTTGAGTGCCCAAGCAGAGAAAATGCGAGCCAAAGCGACGAAGGCTCGGGCCGCACAACAGATGCTGAAACGCGCAGAGAAACTGCGCGATGGTAGCCCGGAATTAGGTCGCGCCGAGAAAGTGGCACGACTTCGGTTCCCGGAACCACAGGCATGTGGACGTGTGCCGTTGACGGCGAGGGATCTGTCGAAGTCGTACGGATCACTAGAAGTCTTTGTCGGAATTGATCTGGCGATCGACAAGGGTTCGCGGGTGGTCATCATCGGGCTCAACGGTGCCGGTAAAACCACATTGCTCCGAGTGCTCGCTGGAGAAGAGAAGTCGGATACCGGTGAAGTGATTGCCGGACACGGCCTCAAATTGGGCTACTTCGCGCAGGAACACGACACTCTCGAACGCGACAAATCACTGTTGGACAACGTGGTTCGCGCAGCCCCAGAAATTAGTGAACAGAACGCTCGTGACCTCTTGGGTTCCTTCTTGTTTTCCGGTGATCGCGTCGACCAGTTGGCGGGGACGTTATCGGGCGGTGAACGTACGCGGTTGGCATTGGCGATGCTGGTGGTATCAGGAGCAAATGTGCTGCTACTGGACGAACCCACCAACAACTTGGACCCCGCCAGCCGTGAGCAAGTGTTGAACGCACTGGACGGATATCCCGGTGCGGTGTTGCTGGTGACTCACGATGTGGGTGCAGTCGACGCGTTACAGCCGGAACGTGTGTTGGTTTTACCGGAGGGCGCCGAAGATTTGTTTAACGAGAGTTATCGCGATCTCGTTGACATGGCGTGACGTTAAGGCGTGACGAACACCGCTTACTGGTTGGGTGAATCTTCAACCAATGTGTGTTCATCAGACGTAATGTGGTTGACGTTCACACGACTTGCCGAACGTGGTGCTTGTCGTCGTAATCGAAAGAAGTCAGGATCGACCTACCGCCGGATTCCCGGCGAGCAAAACAGAAAGACTGGAGGGCATCGTGCCTCAGCTGACTAAAGGTCGCCGCGTCGTTGGTAGCGAACGCGACAAGCTGGCCACCGACCTGAAGAAGAAGTACACCTCAGGATCGAGCATTCGTGAGTTGGCCGAATCGACTGGTCGTTCGTACGGATTCGTACATCGCGTCCTGTCCGAGTCTGGTGTCACTCTGCGCGGTCGCGGTGGCGCAACCCGCGGCAAGAAGGCCGCAGCCAAGAAAAAGAAGTGAGCTTTCGACTGTGAGCGAGACGATGGTCCCGGATGAGGGCCAAAGTCTCGTTTTCATCGATGGGGCTCTAACGATCACTCGTGAGGGCCCCATCGTCACGATTCGGTTGACGAATCCGGATCAGCGCAATGCGCAGATCCCACAGTTGTGGCGTGAGTTGGCCGCTTTTGGTGAACAACTCCCCGCAGATGTGCGCGCGGTTGTTTTGCGTGCCGATGGACAATCCTTCTCTGCCGGGCTTGATCGGCGAATGTTCGCCGAGGGTGTGCCAGGCGAGAAGCCATTAGCTGAGATGGCGAACATGTCGGACGACGAGTTCGACCAACTCATCGCCGAGTTCCAGCGGGGTTTCACCTGGTGGCGAGAAAGCCCTGCCGTCACCATCGCCCTCGTCCAGGGGCACGCAGTCGGCGCAGGTTTCCAACTGGCCTTAGCCGCTGACCTGCTCATCGTGGCCCCAGACGTTCAGTTCGCCATGAAGGAGACTTCGCTGGGATTGGTGCCAGACCTTGCCGGAACCCAGCCGTTGGTCGAAGCAGTTGGCTATGCGCGAGCGATGGAGATCTGCACCAGTGGACGTTGGGTAGATGCTGACGAAGCCGTCCGGATCGGCCTTGCCCTACGCAGTGTCCCGGTCGATCAGTTCGATGCCACCGTGACAGAAATCCTGACACCCATTCTTAATGCATTGCCGTCGGCCGTTGCCGAGACAAAATTCCTGCTGCGCGATGCCGTTACCCGTACCCGCGACGAGCAATGTGCAGCCGAACGTCAGGCGCAGCGTCGTCGGATCAACGAATTGGCTGACCTGATGGGAATCAGAGGAAGCTGATGTCGATCGGTGGCGGGCCAATGAGCGCGCTGCGTTCCTACTCCCGCGATAGCTCAGTTGTTGACCGCAAACTGGCACCGGGAACAGTTCGGCGAATCCTCGGTTACGCCAAGCCGTATCGACGCATCATCATCTTCTTCCTCATCGCATTGGTCTTTGATGCGCTACTGGTGGTGGCTCAACCACTGCTGTTCAAACGAATCGTGGATGACGGCATCACACCGGGAAACGCAACTGTCGTCACCATGAGCGCGATCCTGGTGGCGGTCGTGGCAGTCGTTGATGCTGGACTCGGTCTGATCAGTCGTTGGTGGTCCGCCCAGATTGGCGAAGGACTGATCTTCGATCTGCGCACCTCTGTTTTCGGCCATGTGCAACGGCAATCGATCGCGTTCTTTACCCGTGCCCAAACCGGTGCATTGGTCTCGCGTTTGAACAACGACGTGGTCGGCGCACAGCAAGCATTTACCTCAACCATGTCTGGCGTGCTTGGCAACATCATCAGCTTGGTCGTGGTCATCATCGCGATGGTCGCGTTGAGTTGGCAGATCACGGTGGCGGCACTTGTGCTGCTGCCTATCTTCCTCGTCCCCGCTAAGTGGATGGGTCGACGGATGCAGACCCTGACCCGTGAACAAATGCAGCTCAACGCGGAGATGGGTACACAGATGACTGAACGGTTCAACGTGGCGGGTGCGCTGCTGGTCAAACTGTTCGGTCGCCCCGAAGTTGAAGATGCCACCTTCGCAAGCAAGGCCGGGCGAGTGCGAAACATCGGGGTATCCATCGCGATGGCTAACCGCTACTTCGTGACGGCATTGACGTTGGTGGCCGCACTGGCAACCGCCATGGTCTACGGCATTGGCGGCAACCTGGTCATCGGCGGCTCGATGTCATTGGGCACCTTGTTGGCATTAACTGCCCTGCTTGCCCAGTTGTACGGACCATTAACGGCACTGTCCAACGTTCGAGTTGATGTCATGACGGCACTCGTTAGCTTCGAACGAGTATTTGAAGTGATGGATCTGCCCACTTTGGTCCAAGAGCCCGAACATCCAGCTGCGCTGCCTGCTGGGCCGGTCTCCTTGACGTTTGACCACGTGAGCTTTGAATACCCGCGGCCAGAAGAAGTGTCGTTGGCTTCACTGGAGACGATTGCTCGACCTGCACCGTCGAGCACACAAGAGGGCCCCGTTTTGCGCGATGTCAGCTTCGAGGTGCCAGCCGGAACGATGACTGCGCTTGTTGGCCATAGCGGTGCTGGTAAGAGCACCACGACGGCACTGATTGCCCGGCTGTATGACGCGACTGCGGGTGCGGTTCGAATTGGCGGAGTCGATGTGCGGGAACTGTCCTTCGCGGACCTGAGGTCGTGCGTTGGGGAAGTGACCCAAGAGGCTCACCTGTTCCACGACACCATCCGAGCAAATCTGCTCTACGCCCAGCCAGAAGCGACAGAAGATGAGTTGTGGCAAGCCTTGCGTGCAGCCCAGGTGGCCGAGTTGATCCAAGGTCTGCCCGATGGTTTGGACACGATCGTTGGCGACCGCGGACATCGATTGTCCGGGGGAGAGAAGCAGCGAGTTGCCATCGCACGACTATTGCTCAAGAGTCCACGGCTGCTTGTCCTGGACGAGGCCACGGCACATCTCGATAGCGAGAGCGAAGCCGCTGTACAACGAGCGTTGTCCACCGCATTGGCAGGGCGAACTGCAGTGGTGGTGGCACACCGGTTATCGACAATTCGTGCGGCCGATCAGATCCTGGTTGTCAGCGAAGGTCGAATCGTCCAACGAGGCCGACACGAACAGCTATTGGCACAAGGTGGGTTGTACGCCGACCTGTATCGCACGCAGTTCAGCGAACAAGAGTCTGCGGGTCAGTAGTTTCCTGACGCAGATCTGCCTGTTCGGCTTCTTGGCGGTCCAGTTCGTCATCCAGGCGGCGGTCTTTCAACTCGCGTCGAACCAGAATCGTCAGCCCAATCACGAACATGATGGCGAACGCGATCCACTGCAGGGCATAGGACAAGTGTGGACCCTCATCGATCTCCGGCAATGGAATCGGAGTGAGCCCCGCACCCTGTGCGGGGGTTGAGGATTCCAGGTCGATATACATCGGCAGCATGGCGCTTTGTGCCCCGACCAGGGCACCCAATTTGGTGACATCCAATGTCTGGGTTTGCCCGGCTGGCATATCGGCTGGATCAGGGTCACTCGGAATTGATGGCTGCAGACGTCCGGTGACGGTAACGGTTCCGCTCGGAGGTGCGGGTGGTACGGGGTTGGTGCGCGGATTGTCCGGAGTCTCGATCCAGCCGCGGTTGACCATGACCCAACGTCCGTCGCTCAGTTTCAAAGGTGTGGCCACGTAGTAACCGGTTTTGGTATTGAGAATCTTCCGTCGAACGAGTCGTTCCCCACTGTCGTCGAACGTCCCGGTTGCGGTCACGGGGCGGTACTGCAGCTCGGCCAGATCCGTCTGTCCAGGGTGTAACAGAGTGCTGACATTCTCGGCTTTGGTGGACTCATTGTGAACCTGCAAGGAGTTAGCTGCCTTGCGTTGGTCGAGGCGGTGGAATTGCCAGTCAGACAGGCGCAAGCACAGCAGGGCTGCCAGCGGAACAAGGATGAGCATGGCGAGCCAGCGTGGTTGACGCAGGATTCGCAGCACCAGATGACTCTAACCCGCGAGTTAATGCCTCGTCGTGGTTCGGGCAGTCAGTTCCGGCTTGTCGTTCAACACGATGGGCGAGACAGCCTGATCACGGGGTTGGACTGTGGCCGAATTGGCCAGCACAACCGCCACATAGGGAACCACGATGGCGAATGCCATGAGCAGCCAGCCGATCCATCCCTGAATGATGATGGCGGCCACAAAACAGACCAGTCGAGCACCCATGGTGATGAGGTACCGACGCTGTCGAAATTCACGGTCCGCTGCTGCAGATGGACGTGCGCCAGTGATGACGTGGACTTGCTCATCACGACGTGGCATAGCCCTAACCTAAGTCTGATTCACAATTGCTGCCACTATTGGACAGCTGGTAACGATCTGCGGTGGCTACTGCAGGTACGCAACGCAGGAGGCGACAGACATGGCAGACCGCACCTACGGATTGACCGAAATCGTCGGAACGTCCACTCAGGGAATCGATGACGCGATCCGTAACGGCATCGCTCGTGCGGGCAAGAGTGCACGACACTTGGACTGGTTTGAGGTCAGCGGCGTGCGCGGATACATCAAGGACGGCGATGTTCACCACTTCCAGGTATCCATGAAGTTGGGTTACCGCTTAGAAGATGCTGACGCGTAACGGTTAAGGCTGCGCAGTCAGTTCTGTGCAGTTGCTTTTGCCATGGCGGCATCGGCTTCTTCGCCGGTGATTCCCAGTAGGAACAACACGGTGTCCAAGTAAGGCACGTTGACGGCGGTATCTGCGCTTTGCCGTAGGACGGGTTTGGCGTTGAAGGCGATTCCCAGTCCCGCAGTGGCAATCATGTCCAGATCGTTTGCCCCATCGCCGATGGCGACTGTTCGTTCCAACGGAATCCCGTATTCGGCGGCTATCTCAACCAACGCAGCGGCCTTGGCTTTACGGTCGATGACTGGTCCTGTCGTCCGTCCGGTGAGGGTGCCATCGGCAACCTCTAGTCGGTTAGCACGAACCTGCTCGACCCCGAGTTCGGCTGCCAGTTCGTCCACGACCTCGTGGAACCCGCCCGATACCAAAGCGACGTGATAGCCCAGATGTCGCAATGTGGTGACCAAGGTGCGAGCACCTGGGGTTAATCGCACGGCACGACGAACATCCTCCAGGCTGGAGACGTTTACTCCGGCCAACAGCTTGACGCGCTCAGCGAGACTTTCGGCAAAGTCGAGTTCACCCGCCATCGCACGATTGGTCACCTCCGCCACCGCATCGGTGCATCCGGCATGTTCGGCGATGAGTTCGATGACCTCGTCTTGGATCAAGGTGGAGTCCACATCCAGCACGACCAGTCGCGCACCGCGACGCGAGACCCCTGGCACATCCACGGACAAGTCCACTCCCGCATCCGCAGACACCAGTGCAAGACGACGACGAAGTTCGTCCCGGTCCGCACCAGAAACCTCGAACTCCAAAGCGGTCACTGGTCTGCGAGCCACTCGGATGATCCGGTCGATATTTGCGCCTAAGTCGGTGATTGCTGCCGTGATCGCGTGTAGGCCACCAGCACACAGTGGGCTGCCGATTGCGGTCACCACCAAACGTCCGGACCGACGGGCATCGTCACCATCGAGCCCTATCCGGATATCGCACTTGAGGTCCAAGGTGGTGGCCTGTTCACAGGCTGCCTGACGTGCAGCTTCGACCACTTCGTCATCAGCGTCGTCGGTCGCGAGCAGCAACCCGAGGGAGAGGTGACCGCGAATCACCACCTGCTCAATATCCAGGACCGGGAATCCGAAGGGAGCAAGGGCTTCGAGCAGACTGGCGGTGACACCCGGACGGTCGTCACCGCTAACGGTGATGAGCATCGTCGAGGTCGCCATGAGGGTTACGACGCTATCGGGTGCTACAGGCGGCAGCGAGGCAGCGCCGCGCCGTATGGGCGAGATCGGTCAGAGATTGCGTCCGAGCGGCAGTGACATTGACGCTGCCGTGCACAGTGGAGTCGTGGTGCAGTGCAGTTGTTGCGATGGCCAACACTTGGGCGGCTTGCAGCACCGTTGCCCGTTGTTCAGGTGAAGTATCTGCGGGCCAGGTGAACCGATCAAGTTCGGTTTGTACCCTGCGCATGGAATCGCTGATGGCATCACGTCCGGCTGCAGTATCGGTGGCCGCGAGCAGGGTGGTGGCATCGGCAATTGCTGTCCGAATCGCCCAGCGTGCTTGTTCCGGGCGGATGGATGCGCTGGCGGTGGTGGGGTCAACCAGGCTGGACTCTTGGCTGAATGTCTTCCACGTGGTGTGTGCATCAATCGTCGGTACCAAGACGATGCCGACCGAATCGAAAATCACGGCTTGCCCAGCGGTGATGGCCTCGGCCGCTAACCCAGGGATCGCCGGGAGACCGTCCACATGGCCTGGCGCGGGCAGCACAACGCGTGCCTGCCACATCGATCGTGATTCCTGGTGTTCGGTGAGCAGTTCGATGAGTCCGACTGGGAATGGTTGATTGCCTTGTGGCGTGGCGAGGATTTGCTGGCCGGTGCGAGTGTGGGAATCGACGACATCGTCCAAGCTGGCCGTGCCGTGCAACCAACTGTTCCACCAGATCGCAAAGGTGCAGGCACGAGGGAGTACCTCAGTGAGAGTGGCTCGACCGACGGAGTCGACCGATGCGTGACGTCGTGCCATCGGGCCAGGATACGGCTGCACCTAGGCTGTTTGTCATGGTGCAAATGCGACAAGGTCTTGGGCAATGGACCTAGCGCACGGAGTATTGCTCGCGGGGGCGTCGTTTGCCGCGGGTGCGATTAATGCTGCGGTGGGGTCGGGAACCTTGCTCACATATCCCGTCTTGCTTGGTCTCGGGTTGCCTCCGGTGTTGGCTAATGGCACCAACACCCTCGGTGTGGTTCCTGGAGCAATCTCTGGTGCGTGGGTCTACCGAGACAAGCTGAGCCTGCCGCGTGACGTGCTCAAACGACTCGGACTGTTGATGGCCGGATTTGGCGTCGTTGGTGCACTGCTGGTGGTGTTGTTGCCTGATCGGGTGTTCACCATGGTTGTTCCATGGCTGATTTTGGCTGCGTGTGCGGTGATCCTGTTGCAGCCGGTGATTCTACGGATTGTGGGCAAGCACAATGGTGGACAACTCGTCGAGCGTCATAGCGGCACGTTGGTGACGGTGGTATTCACCGCGATCGGTATCTACAGCGGCTACTTCGGTGCGGCAGTCGGTGTGGCGCTGCTGGCTGGTTTGTTGTCTCTCGTGGTGTTCGACGTGCAACAGGCAAATGCCGCCAAGAATGTGCTCGCAGGAGTAGGTAATGGCGCGGCGGCGTTGGTGTTCATCGTCTTCGGCAAAGTGGTGTGGATTCCGGCGTTGATCATGATGGTGATGGCCACAATCGGTGGCGCGGTGGGTGGTGGCGTGGCTCGACGGCTGCCCGCGCCTTTGCTGAGAGCCGTGATCATTGCTGTTGGTTTGTATGCCGCCGCGATGGCTTTTGCGCAGGGGTAGCGATGCGAATCATCGAGATCGACTCAGCGCAGGCACCGGAGATCACCGACTACACCCGTCTCAACGACATGCAGTTGCGCCAACGGATCGAACCGGAGCGTGGACTGTTCATGGCTGAGGGCGCGACGGTGATCGAACGAGCGCACCGAGCCGGACACACCATCGTGTCGGTGCTGACGGAAGATCGGTGGTTGCCCCGGATCGAGCCGCTACTGGCTGAGGCGGATGTGCCGGTCTATGTGGCCCAAGCAGAGGTGCTTGAAGCCATCGTGGGGTATCGGCTGCATCGTGGTGCCTTGGCTGTCGTGCAACGTCCACAACCGAAGCCAGTCGCCGAGCTGATCGAGTCCGCACGCACAGTTGTCGTTATCGAGGATTTGGTTGACCACACCAACGTGGGACTCATCTTTCGCAACGCAGCTGCACTGGGAGTGGATGCAGTTCTGGTGTCGCCGAGATGCGCTGACCCTTGGTATCGACGCAGCGTCAAATCGTCGATGGGGACGATCTTCTCTATCCCGTGGACGATCGCAGATCCCTGGCCTTGGATGTTGGACGACTTGGGGGAGCACGGCTTCACCCGCTACGCCTTGACCCCCGCACCAGATGCGGACGATCTAGGCGAGGTTTATCGCCACAAAGATGAGCGAATCGCTTTGCTGTTCGGAACGGAAGGTCCGGGGTTGAGTCAGGCCGCGCTCCAACGGGTTGATCGTCGGGTTCGGATTCCCATGCATCGTGGTGTCGACTCGTTGAATGTGGCTGCTGCTGCCGCAGTCGCGTGCTTCGCACTGGCATCAACAACCTGATCTACGACAGGGTGTGCGAATGGCAGAAATCGTCCTCCTTCGTCATGGCGACACCGAGTGGAGCATCTCGGGTCAGCACACCGGTCGAACTGACCTCCCGTTAGTGGAGTCCGGTCGCCAGCGCGCCAAGTCGCTCGCCCCGGTATTGGCCAAG
>JBDHZU010000003.1:0-44968 GCA_039812085.1 Candidatus Nanopelagicales bacterium
CGATCCGGACGAACCCATGGTGGGAGTGGCTGGGTGGACGTTGCCGCGACGAAAGATGATCGCGATGCGCATCCTCGACACCTGGGTCCACGAACAAGACCTACGCGAAGGCGCTGACCTTCCCGGTGGGCAGGGGACTGACCCGGCCTGGTTCACCGCCGCTCAATTCAGCGCCGGTTTACCAAAGGCATGGGCAAAGAACGCGAGCGCTCCGACGGGATCAACTGTGCTCTTCGACATCACCGGACCTGGCGTCACCTTTACGACTGCCGCCACCGTCACCGAAGATGGCCGTGGCGCTTTCATTGATCCTGCTGACACCGACGAACCAACCGTCACCATGAAGTACGACTGGATCGGCTTCTCTCGTTTGGCGGCTGGACGCGCAGGTGCCATCGAGACTGCCCAACTGCACGCAGACCTTTCCGGCGATGCTGACCTGGGCGACAAGCTGCTGCGTGGATTGGCCATGACACCGTGACTCAACCTGAGTCGCTGCAGTGGGGCACAAAACAGGCCCGGTTGGCACTCACCGCAACCATCCTTGGTTCGGGACTGGCATTCCTTGACGGATCGGTCGTATCGGTCGCGTTGCCACACATTCAGGCCGACCTTGGCGGGGGCCTGGCAACCGCGCAATGGGCCATGGATGGCTACCTACTCACCCTCGGCTCACTGGTCTTGATCGGTGGTTCGCTGGGCGACCTGCTGGGTAAGCGGCGGATCTTTCTGACCGGTGTCGTGCTCTTTGGGGTGACGAGCGTCCTGTGCGGACTGGCCCCGACCGCCCAACTGTTGATCGTCGCGCGCATGTTGCAAGGGGTTGCCGCCGCTTTGCTCGTCCCCACCTCACTCGCGTTGCTCAATGCCGTGTTCAGCGGTTCCGATCGCGGAAAAGCCATCGGAGCATGGTCGGGGCTGTCGGGCATATTTACTGCCGTTGGTCCACCCGTTGGTGGCTTGCTGGTGGATAGCGTTCCGCACGGTTGGCGCTGGGTCTTTCTCATCAATTTGCCGCTAGTCGTCGCTGCCTACGTGCTGGGTAGATCCGCGATTCCGCCCATCCCAGGCACCCGACAACCAGGGCCACTGCGATCCCAGATCGACATTGCGGGCGGACTACTTGTCGCTATCGGTCTTGGTCTCATCGTCGGGCCGTTGATTGAAGTGCAGCGACTACCGCGCGCAGTGACGGTGGGAGCAGTCATCCTCGGGCTCGGTTTGCTCGCTGGATTCGTCGCTCTGGAACGTAAGCGAGAACGAACTGGCAACCCTGACCCGATGGTTCGGATGTCGCTGTTCAGCATCAGATCATTCACCGTCGCCAATGCCGTGACCTTCGTGGTCTACGGCGGATTACAGGGCATGTTCTTCCTGGTGACGATTGGTCTGCAGCAAGGTCTGGGGTATTCCGCACTGGCTGCTGGACTGGCCGGCCTACCCGTCACGATCGTGCTCGCCCTATTCAGTTCCCGAGTGGGAGGCGCTGTGAGTCGTTGGGGCGCGCGGCCCCTACTCACCCTTGGACCACTGATCATGGCTGTTGGCATTCTGATCCTGGCCACTATGGCTATCGGCCAGCCGTACTGGGCATCGGTCTTCACCGGATTCGTGGTGTTCAGCATCGGCCTGGTTTTGGTCGTCGCGCCTGTCACCACCACAGCACTAGCGGAACTACCCACTGAATACTCCGGAGTCGGTTCGGGCATTAACAACGCCATCGCGCGAATCGCTGGGCTCATCGCGATCATCCTGCTTCCCCTCATAGCGGGGATGTCTGCCAGCCAAGACCACGCACTGACCACCGGAGAAGCATTCTTGTCCGACTATCGACCCGCCATGCTCGCTGCCGCCATCATCTGCGCACTCGGCGGCTTACTCGCTTGGTTCGGCTTCCATCCCAACGACGGGAAGCTGTCATTAGCTGAGCCATCGACCGACTGAAAGCAAAGTGATCGACAACGTCGCCCTTACGACGACGGCGTGAGTTCGCAGAGTAGTTCGATGAGTCGGTCGTTGGACTCTTGCGAACCAACCGTGATGCGTACGCCTTCTCCAGCAAAAGGACGGGTGGCGACGGCATTGCGATCGAGGAAGTTCACAAGCTCACCGGTTTGTTCGCCAGTCGTGAGCCAGACAAAATTCGCCTCACTGTCGGCAACCGACCATCCCTGCTGACGAAGACGCTCAACTAATTGGATGCGTTGCTCAACAACTGCATCGACTCGAGCGGAGAGTTCGTCCTCGGCTGCCAGGGACGCAACCGCTGCAGCCGAGGCGGCAGCCGTGACTCCGAAAGGAAGACTCGTTCGACGTAACGCCGCGATGATTGGTGCCGGGCCTAAGCCGTATCCCACACGCAGACCAGCCAAACCGTATGCCTTGGAGAAAGTCCGCAACACCAGCACGTTGTGACGGTTGCGGTATTCGGTCAGTCCATTCACCGCGGAACCATCACGGCAAAACTCAACATATGCCTCGTCCAACACAACAAGGACATCGTCCGGAACCCGCTGCATAAATCGCTGGAAATCCGCTGCACTGATCGTGGTGCCCGTGGGGTTGTTGGGCGTACACAACAGCACTACTCGAGTTCGAGCAGTGAGCGCATCGGCCATTGCATCCAGGTCATGCGTCAAACGATCAGTTAATGGGACGGGGGTGGCTGTGGCCCCAGCAACCGCTGTCACGATGGGGTACGCCTCGAACGAACGCCAGGCATAGACGATCTCGTCACCAGGCCCGGTGAAGGTCTGTGCGATTTGGTAGATCAGGGCGACTGCTCCGGTCCCCACGATCACCTCGTCGGGATCAGCGTCGTATTTGTGCGCAATCGCGCCAACCAGTTCCGAACTCGTCGGATCGGGATAGCGGTTCATCGATGCGGCGGCCTGAGCGACGGCCTCGACCACCGACGGCAACGGCTCATACGGGTTCTCGTTGCTCGACAGTTTGTGACTCGTGACGCCCGCTACTGCACTCGGCGCTTGCCCCGCCTTATAGGCAGGAACAGACGTCAATGCTTCTCGCATCGGCACCTGCTCGGCTGCGGCTTGCCGCTGGTCACCACCCGATCGGTTCACCTGGTCACTGTATGCAGACCACTGAGATCACACGGTGATCCCCCTGTAACCGGCACCACGCTCTCTATGTCGTAGATGTCCGAATTGCGGACTGTTGAAGGGGGTGTAGACGGGGAATCACAACTGTGCGGGCAAGAAAAGAACCCCTCACCCGCTGAAGCTCGAGACCGACGGCGCCCAGCCGCCCGACACCCAAAGTGCCGATCTGAGCCACTCAACGACTGATACCGAATAGATCGAAGAGAGAGCATCATGATGAACCTCAACGCACTAGCCCTTCCTGCCGCTGCCGCTGTTGCCGTCGTTGGTATGGGAGTTGCCACTCCCGCCCACGCACAGGTTTCTGAAATCCAGCGAGTTGGCGTTTCCAGCCTGAACCACGCCACCGGCAACACCGCCGGTGCAAGCGCCATGCAGCGCCCAGTGGACACCACCAAGACGAGCGCCAAGTTCGGCCAAGCCGGATCGAACTGGTCCTCAGGTCACCACACTGGTCTGGACTTCGTCGCCCCTGTCGGTGCCAAGGTCTACGCCGCCCAAGCTGGCAAGGTCGTCGAAGCCGGTACCGCTGGTGCCTACGGCAACTCCATCGTGATCGACCACGGCCACGGTCTGAAGACTCGTTACGCTCACCTGTCCAAGATCGACGTGAAGGTCGGCCAGAAGGTGACCGTTCACCAACTGATCGGCCTGGTGGGTGCCACCGGCAACGTCACCGGTCCTCACCTGCACTTCGAGGTCATCAAGAAGGGCACGCCCGTTGATCCTCAGAAGTACCTCGTGAACTAATCACCAGACTTTTCACTGCCGCCAGTCCGAGTTCGTCTCGGCTGGCGGCGGTTGTCGTTCCAGCGCGTCAGCTGAGTGAACCTCGATAGCCTCAAACGGTGAAACTTCGGACACGAGTCAGGGCGATGGCTATTGCTGCGCTTGCTGTATTCGTGCTGGCCATCGCAGTGGTCGGATTCCGTTTTACCGAGGCTCGACAAGTGGCACACACTGTGGTGGCCGAACTACAACCAGCCGCCGACGATTCTGCGCAACTGCTATTGAGCTTCTCCAACATGGAGCGCGGCGTTCGTACCTACGTTTTGAATGAACAAGCTGGCTCTCTCGGTGACTACAACCGGGGGGTGCTTTCCTCCGAGGCTCTGCTGGCCGACTTGCGCGAAACGCTGCCGAGCGACCAACCCGCCCTGTTGGCCCGCGTGGATTCCACCGCTGCTGCCCGAACGACCTGGATCGACAAAGTCGCCAAGCCAACAATCGCAGCAGTGCGCGCTGGCCGTGCACAAGCCGGTCAAACCCTGCTGGATTCCGATATGGCAATCAGTGCATTCGCGCTCCTGCAAGCGGAAGGAACCGCGCTGGACTCGGCCATCGATACCCAACGGAATCAGGCCTTCTCCGACCTACAGACCTTTACCGACAAACTCGCCGTGGCCCTGCTCGTCACCGCGCTGGCCTTCCTCATCCTCATGTTGGTGGGTGCCTGGCTACTGCGACGCTGGGTATTGAAACCACTGGACGACCTTCGCCGACAACTGCGTAGCGTCGGATCTGAGGGAGACCACGAACGTCCCATCATCGCGTCCGGGCCGCCTGAGCTATACGACGCAGGGAACGACGCCGAACAGATGCGCCGTCGGCTGGTCGCAGAAATCGACGAGGCACGAATGGCCCGAGAAGGCTTGGAACAAGAGGGGCCTGTGGTCGCGGCAATCCGGGCGGAGCTCTCCCGACCCGAAGTCGTCCACGCGCCAAACCTCGACATCTTCGGATCGTTGCAACCGGCCGAAGGAGTCCTCGCTGGGGACTGGTGGGATGCCGTCACTCTGCCTGATGGCCGAACCTCGATCATCGTGGCCGATATCTCTGGGCATGGCCCACAAGCGGGTATCGCTGGACTCCGACTGAAGTTGAGTTTGGTCAATGCTCTCAAGGCCGGGATCACCCCGGAAGTAGCCATCCGCGATGCTGCCCGGCTATTCGATGATGCTTTGGAACGGTTCGCCACCTGCGCCATCGTCACGATCGATCCGCACGGAACGGTGCAGTGGTGCAACGCCGGACACCTATCGCCGCTCATCCTTTCGTCGCAAGGAACCGTGCGAGAACTCGACCTCACCGGACCATTGATCTCCTCCCTGGGCGGGGACTGGATCGGTCAGGAAACGTCGTTTGCAGCAGACGACGTGCTGTTGGTCTTTACCGATGGGTTGTCCGAAAGTCACGATGCCGGGGGAGTGCAACTCGGCGAAGCCGACTTCGATCATGCCCTCGTTGAGCAAGTCGCCACGAGCGGTGATTCTCCTAGCGAATTAGTCCCAGCATTACTGGCGAATGCCCGGCGACGATCCGTGGACTGGAAGCGCGATGACGTGACGCTGGTGGCCGCCCGGCTTGCCCCTTCATCACCGGCGTAGTAGTCGCACAGGTGTGACGTGGACTGTTCTGCAGTTGCGAGCGCGACGCCAAGGGGTGAGGGTAAAGCGCAGAACGATCATCAACCAAAGGGATAACCATGCTGAGAGCCGGCGTCGACCTAGGCGGAACAAAGATCCAGACAGTGGTAGTGGACGACCTCAACCGCGAATTGGGAACTGACCGCCGGCCTACCCCCACAACCGGCACCCCCGCTGACGTTGCCGATGCGATTTCCGACTCGATTCGAACTGCATGCGCCGACGCCGACATTCATGCCAGTTCATTGGCAGGAGTCGGGATCGGTTCTCCCGGCCAGATCAACCCGGAGAAGGGCACGGTAGCCAATGCCGGCAACCTCCCGGGTTGGACAGGAATCGCCTATCCATTAGCCAGTGAAGTGACCAAACGCGTTGGAGTCCCCGCCATCGTCGGCAACGACGTTCAAGTTGCCGTCAACGCGGAGGTTCAGCTTGGGGCTGGTCGAGAGTTCAATTCATTGCTTGGAGTCTTCTGCGGAACCGGAGTTGGCGGTGGAATCGTCATCGACCGTGAGCTGTGGCTTGGACGAGGTGCCGCCGGTGAAGTCGGACACGTTCTGGTGGAGGCCCATAACGGCGCGCCCTGCAACTGCGGACTTACCGGATGTATGGAGGCGTACGCCGGCCGCGCGTCCATGGAGGCTGAAGCCCGCAGGCTCAAGAAGAAGAAAAAGAAGAAGGGCCACAAAACTCGACTGTTCAAGATCATGAAAAAGAAAGGTCGCCCCCGATTGACCAGCGGGGTGTGGGCCAAGGCTTTGGAAGAGAAAGACCCTCTGGCCGAGCACCTGATCAATCGAGCGATTTGGGCACTTGGCGCTGGGATTGGTTCGTCGGTGAACATGCTTGATGTCGAGGCCGTCATCATCGGTGGCGGTTTGGGAATCAGACTCGGGCAGCCATTCGTGAAGAAGATCGAGAAATCGATGCGACCGCGCTTGATCAAGCCAAAGTCTCCGCCGAAGGTGCTGCTGGCTGAGCTCGGCGACCTTGGAGGTGCGCTTGGTGCCGCGCTGTTGGCCGAACAAGTCGCCGTTGCCCCTCGCAAGAACCCGTCGGATGCGGTCAAGAAGTCCACGGCTAAGCGGTCAGCAGCAGCCATCCCGGCGGCGAAGAAGGCACCCGCCAAGAAAGCTCCGGTGAAGAAGGTAACCCCGGCGAAGAAAGCCGCCGCCGCGAAGAAGACGGCGACTCCGGCAAAGAAGACTGCCGCAGCACCTGCGCGCCGGGGAAATACAACGACTCGCAAAGCGACCGCAAGCTCAGCTACTCGTGCTCGTCAAGCACCTGCACGTAAGGCACCGGCCAAGCAAACGGCATCAACGCGAAAGGCTCCTGCCAAGCGATCGACGACGACGGGTCGCTAACTTCATCAGGCAAGCGCCAACTACTGCGGAGGATGCGTGCGTACTAGTCGATCCGGACGAGTCACTATCGGCCTTATCTGCGTGATCAGCGCGATGGGGCTCAGTGCGTGTTCCCATGACGCGGCCGATGTCACCACCGAGTCGTCCAATCCCGCGATTACGGCCAACCCCGCTTTGACAGCGATGTTGCCGGAACACATTCGTTCCTCAGGTGAACTGACCATTGCCACCGACCCGACGTATCGGCCAATGGAGTTTGCCGCTGCTGGTGGCGCGTCTATCGAAGGCGTGGACATTGACCTTGGCAATGCGATTGCTGCGAAGCTTGGCCTCACTCCCAAATGGCAAAGCACCAGCTTTGGTTCGTTGGTGTCCGGGGTTGCCGCCAATACCTACAACGCGGCCATGTCCAGCATCTCGATCAATCAAGCACGCACCGATGTCGTGAACCTGGTCAGCTACTTCAAAGCCGGTACCTGGTGGGCAAGCCAGCAGGGCAATCCCAAGCATGTGGACCCGGCACATCCCTGCGGACATACCGTCGCCGTGCAGTCCGCCACCGTTCAGTTGCAGGACCTTAAGAATCTGTCCACCTACTGCCCAGCCGACAAACCTCTGACAATTCAGGAACACGAAAGTCAAACAGCAGCGACGAGTGCCGTGATGAACGGAACAGCAGATGCAATGCTCGCCGATTCCCCGGTGATCTCGTTCGCCATCACTGACTCACAAGGCACCCTGGAAGGAATCGATCAGCCGACGGCGACCACGCCATACGGGATCGCGATTGCCAAGAACAAAGACCAGCTCCCGAATGCCGTCCAGCAAGCGGTCAATGAGCTGATCAAGGATGGCACCTACTCCTCGATCCTGGCGAAGTGGAACTCCTCGACAGGGGCCATTCCCAAGAGTGAGATCTACCCTTAGTTACGCGAGTGGCAACTCACTTGCCGGACGGGCTTCGCCGTACAGCCACCCCTGACCGGCCTGCCAACCCATCTGTGCCAACGCATGGGCCTGCAGCGGACTCTCCACTCCTTCGGCAATCCGAATCAGGTCGAGGTTGACAGCAAGATCTGCCAAGCCTTTCGCCAAACGAGCCGAGGTGTCATCAGCGGAATCGACATCGAGTAATGCCGTGAACGATCGATCGAGTTTGATTCCTGTCACGGGGAAATCGCGCAGTGTCGCCAACGACGAATAGCCCATCCCAAAGTCATCCACGAAAATTCCGACGCCAGACTTACGCAGAGATTCCAGACCGCGCCGACAAACGGGCGACAACTCCAGCAACGCCTGTTCGGTGATCTCAATCGTCACTCGACTGGGGTCAACGCTCTGGCTCGACAACAGCCACGACAACCGTTCGCTGAACTGCGGAGTTCCTACCTGAGTAGGGCTCGCATTGATGGACATCGTTTGCTGAGGTTCCAGTAACCGCACGCTGGCGACGGCCTCGTCAATCACCCGCTGACCCAGTTCTTGAATCAGACCGTTCTCTTCGGCAACGTCGATGAAGTCACGCGCAGGTCGAACCACATCCCCATCGACCCAACGCGCAAGCGCTTCGTAACTGACGATCAGTCCGGTACTCAGATCGACAATCGGCTGGAACCATGCCTGGAACTGTTCGCTACGCAGACCAGATCGGATCTGTTGAGCAAGCTCGACTCGGTTGATGATGTCGTGACGCATTTGTTCATCCGCCAAGACGCAACGATCTTTGCCTTGCTGTTTGGCCAGGTGCAACGCGGCATCGGCTTCGGCCAACATCTCCTGCCCGGTACTGCCCGGGCGAGAAATTGCCACCCCGATGCTGACCGTCGTATTGATCATTCCCGACTCGACGGCGATATCGCTGCCGGCGATGGTGTTGCGCAATTGCTCAGCGATCTCAAAGGCTTCATCTGGGCCGGACAGATCCGGCAGCACTGCAGCGAACTCATCTCCACCAAAACGACCGACGACATCATGCGGGCGCAATGCCACCACTGTCTGTTGGGCAATCGCCGTGAGCACTCGGTCACCGGCCAAGTGACTGACTCCATCGTTGACTGCCTTGAACCGATCGACGTCGATGAACAGCAACCCTGCGGGACGAGTCAGTTCATCTCCGGACAGATGTCGGTCCAAAGTGTTGATGAACTCCGACCGGGTAAGCAGGCCGGTCAGATCATCGTGCGTGGAGCGATAGGCCAAATCCACCAAAGCCTCTTGCGCCAGAATCTCTGCCCGATGCTGTTCGGTGATGTCCGATAACTGGACGACGAGTTTGGGTGCCTGTCGATTCGCAATCGGGATCAGCGATACACGTTTGCGCACCCACAGTTCAACCCCATCGCTTCGATAGATCCGGGCAACGAAATTGACGGCATCCTTCTCCCCGGAACGAACCGGGTGAAGCAAGCGATCATTTTCTTCCCGATCCTCTGCAGGGACGAACTGCTGCAAATTCGTGCCGAGCAGTTCATCGACAGGCTGGCGAACCAATTCACTGAAAGCTCGGTTGATGCTTTCCAGCGTTCCCTGCTGATCGATGATCGCCGTTGCGACCAACGAACTCTCGGTGGCCTGACGGAATAGATCGTTGGCGGCGGCCTCGCTGTCATCAGAATCAGCATCAACCCGCGATGCCCAACTGATCGTGTGGATCACATTGCCGTGCTCATCAAGGACAGGATGGGAACGTACTTGCAGAGTGACTCGACCGCCATCCCCTCGCTGGAAGGGCAGCGTTGTGATCAGGGGCTGCGTCCAATCGTGATCATTGATCAATGCCGCCAATTGGTCCTCAACGTCCAAATCGAGCAGTTCCCAGATATTCAGACCCACTAACTCGGTTAACGGAATCGCCAACAATTCAGCAACTACTTCGTTGGCATTATCGATTCGACCGGAATGGTCCATCACGTACATTCCGGCTGGAGAACGCTGGATGAAGGCAGCAGCAAACGCCGGTTCTGCGTTGTCGAGCAACGCAACGAGCCGGGAATTGAGCTCGAAATCGACAGTCACTCGTTCATCCTGACAACTTCGCTGCTCCTACCGCGAGTTGTCGCTCGAAGAATCGAATGTGACCGCCGTCCCAACGCGAGGGTCGGTCATTCGCTTTGAGCGAACCGCGAGTAACCTGTTTTTTGCTGTACGCCGTGGAATTCGAGGGCGATTCCCTCAATGCGCACAACGGTTTTCGTCTCATTCCGAGTCTTAGACTCGAAATGAAATTGACAACTATTTGGTGCGCAAATCGCCCTCAATTTGTACGACGACCTGCTGCTCTCTTCACCACAAATGCGCTTAGCGCCGCATGTGATGAAGCCGGATGAAAGAAGGCGAACCGCAGTTGAGCATTTTTAGTTCCGAAGCCATTGATGGCGTCGGGGTACGCAGCGAGGGACGCGCCAAGATTGCTGCTCGAACCTTACGCACCGACACATGGTGGCTACTGCCCACTGTGACGTTCGCCGTGCTGGTCTCGTTCATCATCTACGCGACGATCCGAGCGTTCTCCAATGCCAACTACTTCGCTGAACCACTGATCAGCCCGTTCTACTCACCGTGTTTGTCCACCAATTGTGTGGAGGGCGCCAGCCAGTTCACTCCATTCGGTAGCTGGTGGATCTTGAGCCCGGCACTGATCATCCTGATTTTCCCGCTCGGCTTCCGCCTCACCTGCTACTACTACCGCAAGGCGTACTACCGCTCTTTCTGGCAGTCTCCGCCCGCCTGCGCTGTTGCCGAACCGCACAAGAGCTACACCGGCGAGACCCGTCCACCATTGCTGTTTAACAACATCCACCGGTACTTCTTCTACGCCGGTCTCGTGTTCAACGTGATCCTCACCTACGACGCCATCATTGCCTTCCGGAACCCGGAGAAGCAGTGGTTCCACATGAGCGTCGGCACCTTGGTTCTCCTGCTCAACGCCACCTTCTTGTGGCTGTACTCGCTGAGTTGCCACTCCTGTCGTCATGCCATGGGCGGACGCTTGAAGCACTTCTCCAAGCATCCGGTTCGCTACAAGTTCTGGACCGTCATCAGCAAGCTCAACGTGCGGCACTCCACGTACGCCTGGATCTCCTTGTTCGGAGTTGCCCTGGCTGACCTCTACGTGATGTTGGTCGCCAACGGCACGATCACTAACTACTACTTCTTCTAAAGCGGGGGCTTGTAAACACTCATGTCGGATATCGAAAGACATCAATACGACGTTGTCGTGATCGGTGCTGGTGGCGCCGGTCTGCGAGCCGCAATTGCCGCTCGCGAAGCAGGTAAGAAGACCGCCATCATCACCAAGTCCTTGTTCGGCAAGGCGCACACCGTCATGGCTGAAGGTGGCGCTGCCGCTGCCATGGGCAACGTGAACGACAAGGACAACTGGCAGGTCCACTTCCGCGACACCATGCGCGGCGGCAAGTTCATGAACCACTACCGGATGGCCGAGCTGCATGCCAAGGAAGCCCCGGAACGCATTTGGGAGCTGGAGACCTATGGTGCGCTGTTTGACCGCACCAAGGAAGGCAAGATCAGCCAGCGCAACTTCGGTGGACACGAATACCCACGCCTGGCACACGTTGGTGACCGCACCGGCTTGGAACTCATTCGCACTATGCAGCAGAAGATCGTCTCGCTGCAGCAGGAGGACAAGCAGGAACTCGGTGACTACGAAGCTCGCCTGAAGGTCTTTGCTGAGACTGCCGTCACTGACCTACTACTCGACGGGCCCGTCGGGCAGGGCCGCATCGCAGGTGCGTTCGGCTACTACCGCGAGACCGGCAACTTCGTCGTCTTCGAGGCACCAGCCATCATCGTTGCTTCCGGCGGTGTCGGAAAGAGCTTCAAGGTCACCAGTAACTCCTGGGAATACACCGGGGACGGTCACGCCATGGCGCTGCGCGCTGGTGGCTCGCTGGTCAACATGGAGTTCCTGCAGTTCCACCCCACCGGCATGGTCTGGCCACTGTCGGTCAAGGGCATCTTGGTCACCGAGTCGGTACGTGGTGACGGCGGTGTGCTGAAGAACTCCGAGGGTCGTCGCTTCATGTTCGACTACATCCCGGATGTGTTCGCCAAGCAGTACGCCACCACCGAGGAAGAAGGCGACCGCTGGTACACCGATCCGGATAACAACCGTCGCCCACCAGAACTACTTCCCCGTGACGAGGTGGCCCGAGCCATCAACGCCGAGGTCAAGGCGGGCCGCGGATCACCCCACGGTGGCGTGTTCTTGGACATTGCGTCTCGTTTGAGCCCGGAAGAGATCCGCAAGCGGCTGCCATCGATGTACCACCAGTTCAAGGAACTGGCGAATGTGGATATCACCGCTGAGCCGATGGAGGTCGGCCCAACCTGTCACTACGTGATGGGTGGAATTGAGGTCGATCCCGACACCGAAGCCAACCCGTACGTTCCCGGCTTGTTCGCCGCCGGCGAGTCCAGTGGTGGAATGCATGGTTCCAACCGGCTGGGCGGTAACTCCTTGTCCGACTTGTTGGTGTTCGGCCGTCGGGCCGGAATGGGCGCGGCTGCTTACCTCGACGGATTGGGTTCGCAACTGCCTGCCGTATCTGACGAGTCCATCGATGCCGCGGTGCAAACAGCGCTGGAACCGCTGTCCCGTGAAGGTGGCGAAAACCCCTACACCCTGCACGCAGAACTACAGCAGACCATGAACGACCTGGTCGGCATCATTCGCCGCGAGGCAGAGGTCGAGCAGGCGCTGGCCAAGATCGAAGAGTTCAAGCAGCGGATCAAGAACGTGTCCGTCGATGGTGGCCGGGCATTCAATCCGGGCTGGAACCTGGCACTGGATCTGCGCAACATGTTGCTGGTCAGCGAATGCGTGGCCAAGGCTGCGCTTGCTCGTCAGGAAAGCCGCGGTGGTCACACTCGCGAGGACTACCCGGTCATGAGCCCGGATTGGCGACTGATCAACCTGATCTGCCGGGAATCGCAAGACGGTGGCGTTGACCTCGTGGAGCAACCACTGCCGACGATTCCCATGGAGCTGTTGACGTTGTTCGAAGCCAGTGAACTGGCCAAGTACCTCACCGATGGGGAACTTGCCACCCTCCCGGAAGGGGATAACTAATGGCATACGGAGCACGTTTCCGCGTATGGCGTGGTGACAGCACCGACGGTGGTCTGGTTGATTACGACACCGAGGTCAACGACGGTGAAGTCGTCCTCGACGTCATCCATCGTTTGCAGGCCACGCAGGCTCCCGATCTTGCTGTTCGTTGGAACTGCAAGGCCGGTAAGTGTGGTTCCTGTTCGGCGGAGATCAACGGCAAGCCATCTCTGATGTGCATGACTCGAATGGACACCCTCGAGGGTGACAAGCCCGTGGTGGTCACTCCGCTGCGCACGTTCCCCGTCATTCGTGACTTGGTCACGGATGTGTCCTTCAACTACGAGAAAGCACGCGAGATCCCCGCTTTCGCTCCACCGAAGGATCTGGCTCCCGGCGAATACCGCATGGAACAGATCGACGTGGAACGCAGCCAAGAGTTCCGCAAGTGCATCGAGTGCTTCCTGTGCCAGACGGTGTGTCACGTCATCCGCGATCACGAGGAGAACAAGACCTCGTTCGCTGGTCCGCGATTCCTGATGCGTCAAGCCGAGCTGGATATGCACCCATTGGATGCCCGCACGGATCGCAAGAAGGCCGCTCAGGACGAGTTCGGTCTCGGATACTGCAACATCACCAAGTGCTGCACCGAGGTTTGCCCCGAGCACATCCACATCACTGACAACGCGCTCATCCCGATGAAGGAACGCGTCGCGGATCAGAAATACGACCCGTTGCGTTGGTTGGGATCCAAGATTGGACGCCGCCAACCAGACGGTTCCATCTCTGCTTAATTACCCCCTCACGACGAAGGCCACCGACACTCAACGTTCGGTGGCCTTCGTCGTTGTATTGGTCAACGAATCAGTGCACTCACCACATCGTCGAGCGTGATGATTCCGATGAGTTCGTGATTGGTGGGGTGAACCACCCGCGCGATAGATGCATCAGCGTGACGAAGTTGTTCGAGCACAGTCGGCAAAGCGGTGTCGGCAGGGATCGGTGGGAGCTGACGAATGCGATCTGCCGCCAGCGGCTGATCAGCGTCCACCCGTTCGACCAGAAGGTCTTTGACCAAGACATACCCCTGAGGGTGATCGGCGGCATCCACGACCGGGAACCGCAGGTGTCGAGTCCGTCCAGACAGTCGTTCGATCTGCCCCACCGTGGCATCCATCGGAACCCGGCTCACCAACTGCCACGGAATCGCGACCTCGGCAGCAGTCGACTTGGTGACGAAGTTGACCGCGCCGCTCATCAAGCGATAGTCCTCGTCGTCCAGCATTCCTTCTCGATGAGACTGCTGGACCAGCGCGGCTACCTCATCCAGGTTGAAACTCGACGCGAGTTCATCGGCAGGTTGCACTCCGAACATGCGCAGCACCACATTCGCGCTGGCGTTGAGTAAACGAATCACTGGACCAGTGATCCGAGCGATCGCACTCATCGGCGAGCCCAGCGCCAAAGCGGCCCGATCAGGCGCAGCAAGGGTGAGGTTCTTCGGCACCATCTCGCCCAATACGACGTGCAGACACATCACGATGGCCAGTGCGATCACGAACGAGATCGGGTGCAGCAAACTTTCCGATACACCCAGCGAGTGCAGTAGCGGTTCCAGCAGAGCGGCAATTGCTGGCTCTGCCATGGCACCCAATCCGATCGAACACAAGGTGATGCCAAGTTGGGCACCGGCCATCATGATCGACACTCGCTCCATCGCGAGCAGAGTCCGTTTGGCTCGGCGGGAACCTTGCTCGGCTAGCGGTTCGATTTGGGAACGGCGCGCACCAACCAGCGCGAACTCGGCCGCCACGAAGAAGGCGTTGGCTGCCAGTAGGACGAATAGTCCGACGATTCCCCACACGTTGTTCACGACGGATCACCCGACCCGTCGTCAGTAGCCGATTCCTCTTCCGGATGAACCCGTACCTCAACTGTTTCGATTCGGCGTCCATCGAGTGCAGTCACGGTCATCTGCAGACCGTCAGCCGTCACAACATCACCGACGTGCGCCAGCCGACCAAGTTGGGAAGTGACGTATCCAGCCAAAGTCTCGTACTTGCCGTCGTCAGGAATGACCAATCCCGTCTGGTCAGCGATCTCGTCCGGGCGCAGCAATCCTGACAACGTCCATTGGGCACTCGGACCAACGGCAAGGTTGGGAGCTGGTGCGGCCTCGTTCTCGTCCTCCAGATCTCCGACGAGTTCCTCCACGAGGTCTTCCAGCGTGATGACTCCGTCCATTCCCCCGAATTCGTCCACCACCACCACAAACTCTCGGGACGCAGTGAACATGGCCCGCATTACGTCGTCTAACGGCAAGGTGCTCGGTACAAAGGTCGGGTGGTCGGCAGCCGGGCCGACTCGTACGGCATCGCGTCTCGTTGGTTCTACCGCGAAGGCATCCGCAACACTGACCACTCCGACGATGTCATCCACATCCGCGCCGGTGACCGGGAACCTTGTCCGACCACTCACGGCAGCGACTGCCAGCAAGTCGCTCATGCTGGAGTCGGCTGACACACTCGTCACCCGAGTACGCGGCGTCATCGCCTCAGCGGCATCTTTATCGTCAAAGGTCAGTGCTCGTCCCAGCAATCCAGCCGCAGGACCTGAGAGTGATCCGAGGACAGCCGAACGATTCACCAGGCTCAGCAGCTCTTCCGGGCTACGCGCCGATGCCAACTCCTCTTGCGGAGTCACCCCCAACATCCGGACGATCAGGTTTGCGACCGCATTCAACGCGTCAGAGATTGGCCGGGCAATCGTGGTGAACCCGCGCACGAACCACTGCACAGATACGGCAACAGATTCTGGATGGGCAATCGCCAGGTTCTTGGGAACCAACTCTCCGAACAACATCGTGACGAAGGTGGCAACTATCAGCGCGGCAGCGGTGGAAATGGACCGAGCCGCTAACTCTGAAACCCCCCAGTCGCTCAGCAGAGGATCGAGCTGACGACGAATCGCTGGTTCAGCAAGCAGACCAATTGCCAAGTTGGTCAGGGTGATTCCGACCTGAACGCCCGACAGTTGGGAGGACAGTTGGCTCATCGCCTGCAACGCACCGTGGGCACCGGATTCGCCATCGTCCGCCCTGGCTTGTAGGCGAGTGCGATCAGCGCCGAGAAAGGAAAATTCTCCAGCGACGAAGATGCCGCAGGCAACAACCAACAACAGAGAAATACCGATCAGCAGCCAGTCGCTCATGCGCACCGCCGCTGGGTCATTTCCTGATCGTATTGCTCACTGCAGTCAGTTGGCAGCAAACCCAACTCAGATCGGGGTTAACCGTTAACGGTTCGTCCACCCACAAGTTCGATCAAGGCATCGACCAGTCGGTCCACATCAGATCGGGTGTTGTAGAGCGCGAATGCCGCTCGTACTGTTCCTTCTACCCCGAAGCGCCGCAGAATCGGTTGCGCACAGTGGTGACCGGCACGCACTGCGATTCCACGTTGATCTAGGAAGCTGCCCACATCTTCTGGCTCGTGACCTTCGATGTTGAAAGACATCACCGCTGCCTTGTTCTGTGCATTTCCGAAGATGGTCAGACCGGGGACTTCCTTGAGCCGACGAGTGGAGTACTGCAGCAAGTCGTGCTCATGCTCAGCAATGGAAGACATTCCGATGGCCTGCAGATAGTCGATCGCGGCACCCAGCCCCACCGCATCCGCGATGCTTCCAGTGCCAGCTTCGAATCGCCACGGTGGCTTTTGATACGTGGTGCGATCGAAGTAGACCTTGTCGATCATGTTGCCGCCACCCTGCCAGGGAGGCATGTCATCCAGGAACTCGCTCTTGCCCCACACCACACCGATGCCAGTAGGAGCAAACATCTTGTGCCCGGAGAACACGTAGAAATCGCAACCCAATTCCTGCACATCGACTGGCATGTGCAAAATGCCTTGCGCACCATCGAGGATGACCGGAACCTCGTGGCGGTGAGCGATCTCGATCATCTCTTTAGCCGGCGTGATGGTTCCCAGAGCGTTGGATACCTGGGTAAATGAGACCAGTTTGGTGCGATCAGTGATGAGTCGTTCAAATTCCGACAGGATCACTTGACCGGTGTCATCGACGGGGGCCACCTTTAAGGTCGCACCCTTACGACGACACAACATCTGCCACGGAACGATGTTCGCGTGATGTTCCAGCCAACTAATGACGACCTCGTCACCTTCGCCCACGCGTTGCTCGCCAATGGTGTTGGCCAGCAGGTTCATCCCCTCGGTGGTGCCACGTACCCACACAACCTCGTCCGCTGACGGGGCGTTGATGAAGGCCCGGACTTTGTCGCGGGCACCTTCGTAGGCATCGGTTGCCCGGCCAGCAAGCGTGTGTGCAGTGCGGTGCACATTGGAGTTCTCGTGTTCGTAGAAATACGAGATTCGATCGATGACCTGCTGCGGTTTCTGTGAGGTTGCGCCATTGTCCAACCAGACGAGTTCTTGACCATTGATGCGCTCGGACAGGATCGGGAAGTCCTTGCGCGCTTGTTCGGGATTGAAGCCAGTGCTTGTTTGCGGCAATTCCAGATCGCTGGCGTGCTCCGGCTCAGTATTGGCCGCCAACAGATTAGGGGCAAAGACATATCCGTCAGAGTCAGCGTGCTCATCGGTCACCGATGACTCAACGACTGACCCATGCAATGCAACTCGATCTGGGGCGGCAGTGGACTCGTGAATCGTTGCGTCCTTGCCAAAGGTCGCTTCTGTCGAAGCAGCCTCAACCGGTTCGTGCACGTTGGGTTCTTCTACCGTGTCCGCTGCATGATCGGTGTAGCGCAGCAGATCGGAGATAGCGGGATCAACAACGTGTTCCCCCGTGAACTCCGACGCGATGGCTGCGAACTCATCAGAGGCAACAGCTTGCGCCGCTTCGTCTCCTAGACCCTCATCGTCAACACCGGCATAGTCCCGAACTGCTTCGTACTTGCTCTGCAGAAACGGATGGTCACCGGCAACTGCATCGACTGCCTGCTGCTCATTGGTGGGAGTTTCTGCAGCCTTGCCCAACAGTGTGGTGACGTCCAACCCATCAGTTAGTTCGTCGGGTAGGGAGAACCCATCAGGAAGGACCGAACTGACACTCAGTTCTGTCGATTCAGTCGATTGCTCAGCCAGCTCGTCTCCGGTGGTCGGAACCGAATAGCTACCGCCGGTCAAAGCGGACAGCCCAGAAAGACTCCCCAGGTCGTCCAGACTCGTGCCAACGTCGAACGGATCAGACACGTTCTCGCTGTCGACTACTCCCAAGCCAAGGGCACCGGTACTGGTGGTGCCTAGTGATGGCGCGCCAGGAACCGCCGTGGTTCCCAGATCAGCAACCGTCGACAACGAGTTTTCCTCCACCAGTTCCGATGTTGGATCAACCGGAGCTGACTGCTCCCCGGCATCGACTGCCGGTTGCAGAGCATGGAAGAACTCGTTGGCGATGGTGGCCAAAGACTCAGGAGTGAATGGCCCAGTCTCAGCGGGTTGCGTCGTCACCGATCCGCTGACTGCCTCAACTGGGTCAGTGGAATCACTTGTACTCATGGTAGTGATCAACCTCGACGCCCTCGAGCACAGCGAGCGCATCGTCGGTATGAACAGCTGCACTGCAGTACAGCGAAATCAAGTAGGAGGCTTGAGCCTTCTGATTGATCCCCATGAAGCGAACAGACAGACTCGGATTGACTTCTCCGGCCACACCAGGCTGGAACAATCCGACGACACCCTGCTTTTCTGCACCGGCACGGACCAACAGGATGTTGGTCTTGTTGCTCTTCACTTCGATCTTGTCCGACGGAACGATCGGAATCCCGCGCCAGGTGATGAACTGCGCACCGAGCAGATTGACCGATACCGGTGGGACACCGCGCTTGGTGCACTCGCGACCGAATGCAGCAATCGCCGCGGGGTGAGCCAGGAAGAACGTCGGTGCCTTCCAGACCTTGGTGATCAGTTCGTCCAGATCGTCAGGAGTAGGTGCCCCACCCCGAGTCTTGATGCGCTGATCTTTGACTGCCTGGTTCAGCAGGCCGTACTCCTCGTTGTTGATGAGCTGGTGCTCTTGACGTTCCTTGATGCGCTCGACCGATAGGCGCAGTTGCTCGCGCACTTGATCGTGCGGAGAGCGGAACAAGTCGGAGACGCGGGTCTGAACCTCGACGGTGGTGGTCACCGTGTTCAACACATATTCACGGGGCTCTTCTTCATAGGTGACCGACGACAACGGCAGATCGGAGTCAGCCTCTGGATCGCACTGGATGTCCTTGGCATCACTGCCGCCTGGATCGACAACTCGGTTGACGCGGTACACACCAGCTTCAACTGGGTGCCACTCCAACAGGTTCACCAAGTAGCGAGGGGTGATTCCTTGCCACTGCGGGACGCTCTTGGTTGTTGTCGCGAGCTTGCGGGCTGCTGCTTCTGTCAGTTGACCAGTGGCGACCTGGTTCTTCGCTGCCATCTGATGCTTCCTTCCGAGTGGCTATCTATGGTAATCCGGTGGGTTTTATAGCTTTACTGTATTCAGTTAACCAGCCGTGGTCACGACGTTGCCAGTCCAAAACGGCAAATTGTCCACCAATCGCCATCAAGGAGTCCGATGCCCGATGACTGATGAGCCATCAACATCAACGGGCACCGATCCGAAGGCTACTCCCGCCAGCGACGAGATGTTCGAGCTAGAACAAGCGGGCTACGCCAAAACGTTGGAGCACCGTCATCTGCAAATGATGGCGCTGGGCGGCGCTATTGGAACCGGATTGTTCCTGGGAGCTGGTGCCCGACTACATACCGCTGGGCCGATCTTGGCTCTGCTGTACGCGCTCTGCGGAGTGGTGGTCTTCTTCGTTGTCCGGGCATTGGCCGAACTCGTGCTGTATCGCCCAAGCTCTGGATCCTTCGTCTCGTACTCCCGACAATTCCTCGGTGAGCGGGCAGCATTCGTCGCAGGCTGGATGTACTTCGTGCTCTGGGCATTCGCCGGAATCGCGGACATCACCGCTGTTGCGCTCTATGCCAAGTACTGGTCGGTGTTCGGATCAATCCCGCAGTGGGTGATCGCCCTCGGCGCACTTGTTTGCGTGCTCATCGTGAATTTGGTGTCGGCCCGGGCCTTCGGTGAGATCGAGTTCTGGGCAGCGGGAATCAAGGTGGTCGCGCTAGGAGTTTTCCTCGCCATCGGGATCTACTTCATCGTGACCCGCAAACCTGTGGATGGCGAGATTCCCGGCATACATCTGATCGCAGAAAATGGCGGCTGGGTTCCGCATGGTCTGCTGCCTGCACTGCTGGTGATTCCCGGGGTCGTGTTCGCATACTCATCATTGGAATTGGTCTCGGTAGCAGCCGGCGAGACTCGCGATCCCGCCAAGGTCGTCCCGAAAGCGACAAACGCCGTGGTGTGGCGACTCGGAATCTTCTATGTCGGTTCCGTTTTGTTGTTGGCGCTGCTCCTGCCGTGGTCGGCCTATTCGGCCGACGAAAGCCCCTTCGTCACGTTCTTCTCAGCGATTGGAGTTCCAGCGGCGGGCAGCATCATGAACTTCGTCGTCATCACCGCTGCACTGTCCAGCGTGAACTCTGGCCTATTCGCCACTGGACGGATTCTGCGGACGATGGCCACGACCGGATCGGCGCCGCGTCGATGGTCGGCGATGTCTGGACATCACGTCCCCGCACGAGCAATCGGAGTCGTCTGCGCAGCGTACGTGCTGGGCATCGTGCTCAACCTGGTGGTGCCACAGCAAGCGTTCGAGGTAGTCCTCAACTTCGCGGCACTAGGGATTCTGAGTACCTGGGCGTTCACGTTGTTGTCTCATCTGGCGTTCCTTCGAGCGGCAAAGAAGGGCCTGGTGACTCGTCCAGCCTTCCGAATGCCAGGAGCGCCATACGTCAACTGGATTCTCTTGGCGTTCTTAGTCGGCGTCTTGGTCCTCATGTGGTTCGACTGGCCAGTTGGTCGAATCACGGTCATCGCGATCATTCCGATCGCTGTGTTGCTGTGGATCGGTATTCAACTCACCGAACGCAAGGCTCGATCGAACGATGACTACATCGGTGGGAAGCCGTCGTAGGAATCCACGAATCGTGAGTAGTGGCCCTGGAACACCGTGGTGATGGTTCGCGTCGGACCGTTACGGTGCTTGGCCACGTTGAAGTCAGCTTCGCCGGGACGGTCTTCCTTGTTGTAGACATCTGGACGGTGCAACAGGATGACCATGTCGGCGTCCTGCTCAATAGCGCCAGATTCACGCAAGTCCGACATCATCGGAACCTTCTCAGTGCGCTGCTCAGGTCCACGGTTCAACTGGCTGATCGCGATAACCGGAACGCCGAGTTCCTTGGCCATCAATTTCAGCGAGCGAGAGAACTCGGACACTTCCATTTGACGGGACTCGACCTTCTTGCCGCTGGTCATCAACTGCAGGTAGTCGATCACGACAAGGCGTAGGTCGTGTTGCTGGGCAAGGCGACGGCACTTTGCCCGGATTTCCATCAACGTCAGGTTGGGCGAATCATCGATGAACAGCGGAGCGCCGTCCATCTCTGCCTGCACATTGGCCAACTTCATCCAGTCGTCGTCACTCATCCGACCATTTCGGAGATTGCCGAGCTTGACCTTGGCCTCGGCGGAGAGCAGACGCATCATGATCTCGGTGTGATCCATTTCCAACGAGAAGATCGCCGAAGTCAATCGGTTCTTGATCGCCGCATTGCGTGCAATGTCCAGGCCGAGGGTGGACTTACCCATCGCCGGACGGGCCGCGATAACCACCATCTGGCCAGGCTGCAGACCGTTCGTTAGCTCGTCGAGATCGCGGAATCCGGTGGGGACTCCGACCATCTGGCCGCTTCCGTCCGAGATGGCTTCGAGATGCTGGATCACTCCTGGCATCAAGGTGTCGATCGGCTGGTAGTCCTCGGCCTTGTTCTCATTGGTGATGTTGAAGACCTCGGTCTGGGCCATCTCCACCAGTGCATTGACCTCGCCCTCAGCGGAATAGGCCATCTGCGAGATTCGAGTGCCGGCTTCGATCAGGTGCCGCAGGACTGCTTGCTCATTAACGATCTTGGCGTAGTAGGCAGCGCTGGAAGCGTTGGGAACGCTTGAAGTCAGCGTGTGCAGGTAAGGGGCTCCGCCGATACGCGCCAGGGCACCGGTCTTGGCCAACTCGTCAGCAATGGTGATCGCATCGACGGGCTCACCGCGTTCGTAGACCTTGGAGATTGCTTCATGGATGGTCTGGTGCTTGGGCTGGTACCAGTCATTGGACCGAAGGATTCCCTGCACGTCACCGATAGCGTCAACGGATAACAACATCGCGCCGAGGGTGCACTGTTCGGCAAACAAATCCTGGGGTGGAACCCGACCGGGAACTGCTGACCCAGCACTCGATGATCCAGAGCCCAGGTCCACCTCAGTCGCGGTCATGGGATGTGTCTATCGGTCACCTCTGACAGCCCGCAGCAACTGCACAGAATTGCCGCAGCGCCCTGTGGATGCACTGGTGGACAGGGTGTGGAACAGGCCGGGCGACACGCCCGAACGATCTGTGGACGTCATGGGGATCGACCCAAAAACGATCTCCCACACCCCACTTTCACCTGCGCAAATACAATTCACACCTTGTGGGTAGAAAGAAATACGCCGGTGGAAATTGGGGTGAGCACACGGTTAACGCCTATTGACCGTATGTTCACAAACCCAGCCGATGCGGCCAGTCCCTCCCCACCAGCTACCGTGCAGAGATGCCCGATAAGACATTCGTCGTGACCGTTGTGTGTTTGGGAAACATCTGCCGCTCACCGATGGGGGCAGCAGTACTTCGTCGTCGTTTTGATGACGAGGGGTTGTCCCAGGCGGTCACAGTCACCTCTGCAGGTACATCTGCTTGGCACGTGGGGGATTCGGCAGATCGGCGAGCAGCAGCCACCCTAGTTGCGGCTGGCTACGACGACTCTCACAGTGCCCAGCATTTCGATGAAGAGATGCTGCGTGACTCGGACTTGGTCGTCGTTATGGATGAATCAAACTTGGCAGATGCGCAGGACTTGTCAACGTCTACCGGCATCGAACGAGACATCCGACTGTTCCGCTCTTTTGATCCAGCCCTTGATGCGCGCGACGACCAGCAGGTTCCAGATCCGTACTACGGCTCAGCGGCGGGATTCGAACGGGTCTTGTCGATGATCGAAGATGCTTCAGACGGTGTCGTCGAGCATGTTCGTACTGCGCTCAACGAATCGGGCTAGTCACCCTTAACGATTGACGTCGCGTACTGAGGTGGCTGCCCATCGAGCAGCGGTTGCGCTGCGCTCGACCAAGGCATTGCTTACCGGCCGGGGAAGTTCGACGGTCAGGGCTACTCCCTGTTGAGTGGAGTTGAACCAACCGGTCAACGTCCCGGTGCATACGCCCGTACAGGGGAAATCCTTGATGGGCAGCTTGGAGCGCTTCGCAATCCCCCGAACCAATGCCATGGACTTGGCTTGATAACTATCGATGGCATTGCCCGCTTGGTGATAGACCAAGACAACATCGGGTTTGACCGATGCCAGGAAAGAGACGTAGGCACGAGTCTCCGGTTCGGACATCGCTCGCGGACCCGGGTTGTTGTACCAGGGCAAACCCATGCCCT
Source organism: Candidatus Nanopelagicales bacterium (assembly GCA_039812085.1). Taxonomy (GTDB): domain Bacteria; phylum Actinomycetota; class Actinomycetes; order S36-B12; family UBA10799; genus JBDHZU01. The sequence goes on from JBDHZU010000003.1 coordinate 23,619, forward strand.
TCCAACGATGCGGACTATTGCGATTGAGGTCAACCTTGTGCGCATTACGTCGGGTATTGGCCACGTCCCCGTCTGGGTTCAGTGACGTGATCAGCCACATAGCCGTGCTCTTAGGTGCGCCAACCTGTGTCAGCCGCTTGATGATCCGCTGACCAGCGCGCTCGTCACCGTGCATGGACCCCACGAAGACTGCGACTCGACTTGCCTTGGGATTGCCGTACAGCTTGGCCACGATCTTGCGGCCCTGAACAGACTTACCGATAACGACTTTCCGCTTGACCGGAGCGGCTGCCCGGACAGCCGCATCGATAGCGGCAACCTGCAGATGCGTTGCCTGCTTGGGTGGAGTTGCCGTCGCGGTCGTGGACAAGGCAACAGATGCTCCGAGGGCACAAACAAAGCCGCCGACCACTAGTCCGCGGGTGGGCAAGTGATTCGACGGCCTCATTTGTTCGAAGCTATCAGGCAGCAACGACCTCAATGGTCACGTCTGCAGATACTTCGGGGTGAAGCTTTACCGCCACTTTGTGGGAACCGACAGTCTTGATCGGCTTGCCCAATTCGATGGAGCGTCGTTCGACCAGTGGGCCGCCAGCGGCCTTGATCGCATCCGCGACATCGTTGGCCGTGACCGAACCGAACAACTTGCCGGTGTCACCAGCCTTGACTGGCAGATTCACTGACAGGTTCTGCAGTTGGTTGCGGACCTCGTTGGCGTGCTCAGCATCGCGGATGGCACGGGCATCACGAGCGCGCTTGATTTGGTCGATCTGCTTCTCGGCACCGCGGGTCCACACGATGGCAACGTTGCGGGGAATCAAGAAGTTGCGGGCATATCCGTCCTTGACATCCACGACGTCACCAGCGGCACCCAGGTTGTCGACGGGTTGAGTCAAAATCAGCTTCATCTGTCGGTCCCCCTAGCGAGCCGTTGAGGTGTAGGGCAGCAGCGCCATCTCGCGGGCGTTCTTCACCGCAGTCGCGATGTCGCGCTGATGCTGAGTGCAGCAACCGGTTACTCGACGCGCACGGATCTTGCCGCGATCGGAGATGTACTTGCGCAGCAAGTTGGTGTCTTTGTAATCGATATAGCTGGACTTGCCCTTCTTTTCTGCACTGCAGAACGGGCAGGCCTTTTTCTTGATCTTGCGGGGTGGTGGCTTAACCATTTGTTGTCTCTTTCTCTACTGACTGGTGTGACGTCTGGGTTTCTTAGAACGGAGGCTCGTCGCTGACGGGAGCCGAGGAGGCAGGTGATGACCACGGGTCTTCAACAGCGCGCGGCCCGCTGAAGCCGCCGCCATTTCCACCGCCGCCGCCGCCGGAGGTCTTGGTGACCTTGGCAGTGGCGTAACGCAGTGCAGGACCGATGTCGTCAACCGTCAGCTCCAGGGACTGGCGCTGTTCGCCGGTCTTGGTCTCGAAGCTGCGTTGACGCAGACGACCCGTCACGATGACGCGGGCGCCCTTTGCCAGGCTCTCGGCCACGTTCTCGCCGTACTGATCCCAGACGCTGCAGCGGATGAACAGCGTCTCGCCGTCTTTCCACTCGTTGGTGTTGTTGTCACGGGTACGGGGAGTGGACGCCACTGTGAAGCTGGCAACCGACTTACCACCCGGGGTGAAACGCAATTCTGGATCGGCAGTGAGGTTTCCGACCACGGTGATATTGGGTTCTCCGGCCATGGGTCTGACTTCCTTTCGATGTACGTCGACTGACTGCAGACAATTGCTCACCACCACTGTGCGCTAGATCTCTGACGCCGTGGGTTGTTCTCCACAAACACCGGTGGATGAGCAGTTCGTCAGGCAGCCGACTCTTCGGTGGGAGCGGTCTCGGGTAGCCGGATGACCTTGGTGCGCAACACGGCTTCATTCAGCGAAAGCTGGCGATCGAGTTCCTTCACCGTCTCGACAGTGGAGGTCAAGTTGGTGACGACGTAGATGCCTTCGGAATGCTGGCCGATTTCGTAGGCCAAGCGGCGACGGCCCCAGATGTCGGGCTTGTCGACAGTTCCGCCATCGCTACGGACAACGTTGAAGAACGTTTCCAGGCTGGGTTCGACGGTTCGTTCCTCGAGATTGGGATCGAGGATGATCATGAGTTCATAACGACGCATGTGGAAAGACCCACCTCCTCTGGACTGGTGCGGTTACGGACGTTCCGTAACAGGAGGTCTTGCTATGCGTATTACTTGTTTGTTGTGCTCACGACCAAGACAGGTGCGAATGAGCAACCTCACCAGGGTACGGCAGTAACACCGTGGGTCAATAGGCCGGGCGCTGCGTGCACGCTATGCAGCGTCGATCCGCGCCTTGGCCAACGCAATATCTTGTGCAATTCCCTCGAAAGAGGTCTCGCAGATCACGTCGGTCTTGCCCGCAGCAACCGCGTCCAACAAGGCTCCTGGCTCGATCAGGCCCTTCCCGAAGTTCGCATGCCGATCTCGACCAGACCCAAAGTCGCCTTGTGAATCGTTGGCGTGGATCAAGTCGATCCGCCCAGTGACTGCTCGCACCTTCTCCACCGCATCGGGCAATTCCAGTCCGGCAGCAAATGCGTGGCAGGTATCGAAGCAGAAGCCTGGTTCGTAATCGGAGAGCACCTCGAAGAGGCGTCCGATCGCTTCCAGCTTTCGCGCCATCGCAAAGTCGCCGCCGGCGGTGTTCTCGATCAGCAAAGGAATGCGGATATCCAGCCGTTCAAAAGTCTTACGCCAGTTGTCAAAGCCGATTTCTGGATCTTCACCCTTGTTGACGTGTCCACCGTGAACGATCAATCCCGCGGCACCCACTAACTCGGCTGCATCAAGCTGTTGCTGCAGGATCTTGCGGCTGGGAATCCGGATCCGGTTGTTCGTCGAAGCAACGTTGAGGACGTAGGGCGCATGAATGTAAATCCGCATATTGGCGGCTTCTGCTTGCGCACGCAGCCCTTCCGCTCCGTCGGGATGGGGAAAAGTCGGCGCTTTCCATCCCTGCGGATCGCCGAGGAAGAACTGCACACATTGCGCACCAAGCGCTTGGCCCTGCCCAATTGGGTCATCTTGGCCAACGTGTCCACCGACGAGGGGTCGCGTATTGGAGTCATTCGACGACATTCCAGAAGAGTACGCACGCCCGGGCGAGCCTGTCGGACATAGGCTGCACGGGTGCCACTTGTCGTTCGTGAGATCAGTCCCGCAGAACATGCGCAGTTCGTGCGCGAACATCCCCGTCTGTCATTCCTGCAGACACCCTCCTGGGCAGGAGTGAAAGCGGAATGGGGTAGCCAGAATCTGGGGTGGTTCGACGGCGATCAGCTCGTGGGCGCGGGACTTGTCCTTACCCGACAAGTCCCCAAGTTGCCGCAGTTCTTGGCTTATCTGCCTGAAGGCCCAGCAATCGACTGGAGCGGCGAAGCATTCCCGCAGTATCAACTCGATGACTGGCTGGCACCGATGCTGGAACACTTCCGGCAGGCAGGTGCCTTCCTCGTGAAGATGGGCCCGCAGGTCGGAATTCGGCAATGGGGTGCCGGAACGCTGAAGGCAGCCATCGCAGCTGAGTCCGCCACTCGTCTACGGGAAGTCCCGCCCGACGAATCGTGGGATGCCGGAACCGCTCTGATCGAACGACTGCAACAAGCCGGATGGACGCAGCAACCCGATACCGGTGCAGGTTTTGGTGACGTGCAGCCGCGATACGTGTTCCAGGTGCCGTTGGCTGGACGCACCAGCGAAGACGTCTTCACCGGCTTCAACCAGTTGTGGCGGCGCAACATCCGCAAGGCAGACAAGTTGGGCGTCGAGGTTCGACAAGGAACCCGGGACGATCTATCCGTTTTCCATCCGCTCTATGTCGAGACCGCTGCCCGCGATGGGTTCGTTCCCCGTGGCCAGTTCTACTTCGAGCGCATGTGGGATGCGATGACCGACGAAGATCCCGAACGAATTGCGCTGTACATCGCCAGCTACCAAGACACTCCTTTGGCTGCCACCACCATGGTCACCGTCGGAAAGCACTCCTGGTATTCCTACGGGGCTTCTGCCGATGCGCAACGAGAGGTCCGTCCATCGAACGCCATCCAATGGCGAATGATTACCGACTCTTTGGAACGCGGCTGCGATGTCTACGACATGCGGGGCATCAGTGACACCCTGGACCCGAACGATCCACTGTTCGGATTGATTCGGTTCAAGCTCGGCACGGGCGGTCACGCGTTGGAATACGTAGGCGAGTGGGACTTTGCCCTGCGACCCACCACAGCCAAGGCATTCGATATGTACATGCGACGAGCATCGATCAAGGCCAATGCCAAGGATCGAGCAAAGCGTTGGTTCGGTAAGAGCACTCAGGTGATCGCCGCTGATACGGGAGCAAGCAAGTGACGTTCAGTCTGACCGTCGATGGCCCCGCCTGGCGTGCACATGCCGAGTCTGTGCGAGACGACGTTCGTAACGTCATCAACATCGGACGGCCCGGTGCTCAATCCGGCGACATCGTTCCGGTCATCAAGGGCAACGGCTACGGATTTGGTCTGGCGAACCTGGCAGTAGAAAGTGCTCGACTCGGTATCGACCGAGTAGCCGTAGGCACCGCACACGAGGCAGCGGCGGTCGCCCGCTACTACCCCGGCGAGATTCTGGTCATGCAGCCCTGGGATCCACGCGACTTGCCTAGCTTGGCGGTCTGGGAACTCATCGATGCCAGCAACTTCGGTGAACGCGTGATCCGCACGGTGTCGAGCGTGGACGCGATCCGCGGCCTATCCGCCCAACCCGCCAATGAGTCCGGTCGCCCCATTCGGGTGTTGATCGAAGGCCTGACCTCGATGCGTCGCTTTGGTTTAGCCGAACCAGACCTCGATGCTGTCCTCACCGAAGATGGCCTTCGAGATGCGCTGCGTGAACGTCGGATTGAACTGCTCGGCTTAGCCATTCACCTGCCGTTGGCACAGCCACTTTCTCCGCATGCGCAGACGCTGGAATCCTCTTGGACAGATAACCAACCTCGAACCCAACTTCCCAAGCAGGCCAGCGGTCGAGTCCGGGAAGCCTGGTCATGGACGTTGACCTGGATCCGTGCATTGGGCGCGCTAGAAGACGCTGGTTGCCCACTGGAAGAAGAAGCCGCAGGCGTTTGGCTCTCTCATCTCGACGACACCGAGCTGGCTCAATTACGGGCAGCAGTCCCCGATCTGCCACTGCGGGTTCGGATCGGAACTCGGCTGTGGCTCGGCGCACCAGAGACGCTGTCGGTGACGGGCACTGTGTTGGCCGTCCACAGTGTGGCGAAGGGTCGCGCAGTCGGTTATCGCCAGCGACGTGCTCCTAAGGAAGGTCTGCTCGTCGTGGTGGGTGGCGGAACGTCGCACGGTGTGGCCCTTGAGGCGCCCACCCCAGCCGCATCTATGCGTCAGCGCGTGGTTTCCGCCGGAACCGGAGCGATCGAGGCAACGGGTCGCGCGCGTTCTCCATTCCAATGGGACGGCAAGTTCCGTCGCTTTATGGAGCCGCCACATATGCAGGTATCCATGATCTGGATTAGCGCGGACGATGTTCGCCAAGCGGTAGCCCGGGGAGTCAAAGCTCCATCGGTGGGCGACGAGTTGCCGTGCCGAGTACGCAACACCACGGCTGCTTTCGATCGCATCATCGGATTGGACGATCAGGCGTGAGTACTGCGCCGACTCAGCCAGCCGAGCAGCGTCAGTTCGTCGCACCCAGCGAACAGGACCCTTTCGTTGCCGCTGCATCGACAGTCATCGGCGGGCCGATTGGACGACTGGCGGCACCGCTGTCACGTTCGTATTGGACGGTCTTGCGTGTGCTCGTGGTGATGACGAGTGCCGGATTTGCCCTCGGTCTGCTTCAAAAGATCCCGTGCATGACAACCAACTGGCAGCAACCCAGCGAATACACCCACCTGTGTTACAGCGATATGCCGCCGTTGTTCAGTCTGCGCGGATTCGCCGACCACGTATTTCCTTATATTCATCAACCGCTTCCCGGTCAGGAGCAGCTCGAATACCCCGTTCTTACCGGGATGTTCATGCAACTGGCGAACGTCATGTCTCCCCGATCGGCACTCTGGTTCTACTTAATCAACTCGCTGCTGTTGCTGGTGTGCGCGATCTGCGCAGTCCTGGCAACTGCACTGACGGTGAAGCGACGACCATGGGATGCCGCGATGGTGGCCCTGGCTCCGGCAGGGATTCTGACCGCCACCATTAACTGGGATCTATTACCGGTCGCACTGACTGCCATCTTCATGTTGTTGTGGGCACGCCGATATCCCTTTGCCGCAGGGGTGTTCTTAGGTCTAGCCACAGCAGCGAAGTTCTATCCGATCCTGCTGATCGGCCCGCTTCTGCTGTTGTGCTGGAGAGCCGGTAAGTGGCGAGAACTCGGCCTGACTGTTGCCGGAACCGCAGCAAGTTGGCTGGCGGTGAATGTGCCGTTTATGGTGGCCAACTTTGACGGGTGGGCACACTTCTACACCTTCTCCTCCGAACGAGGACAAGACTTCGGATCGGTGTGGTTGGCGTTATCCAACGTTGGTCTTTCAGTTCCGGCAGAAAGCTTGAACCTGCTGGCCTCTGGCCTATTCCTCCTACTGTGCGTACTCATCGCCATCCTGGTGGCACGGGCACCGCGTCGGCCACGGTTCGCATCTCTAGCATTTCTCACTGTCGCGGCGTTCCTACTCACTAACAAGGTCTACTCCCCGCAGTACGTGCTCTGGTTGATTCCACTTGCCGTGCTTGCCCGACCCCGGTGGCGAGACTTCCTGGTGTGGCAAGTCGGCCAGTGCATCTACTTCGTCGGGATCTGGCTGTACCTGGCAGGACTGCAAGAAGGAACGAAAGGTCTACCAAGCGAGTGGTACACGCTGGCGATCGCGATCCACATCGCCTCCACGCTCTACTTCGTCGGATTCGTGATCCGCGACATCCTTCGTCCGGAGAATGATCCAGTTCGCACCGACGGATTCGTAGAGGACTCTGACGACCCCGGTGGCGGAGTCTTGGACGGTTCACCCGACCGTGCTGGTTGGGGAATAAACATGAACTCTCAAGCATTTATCGAGCATGACTCCGAGCACGTTGCATCCGTTTGAACAGCATCTGCTGACCCACGAGCAGGCGCATCGGGAGCACGCTGCCTGGACGCCTGAATACGGGGCGCTCCCTGCGATCTATCTCAGTCACGGCGCACCACCTCTGTTCGAAGACCCTGGCTGGATGCATGACCTGAGCCAGTGGGCATTGGCGATGCCGAAGCCTCGGTCGATCCTGATCGTGAGTGCCCACTGGGAATCAGCACCACTCATGCTGTCGGCACCTGCCGCGCACACCCCACTGGTCTACGACTTCGGTGGCTTCGATCCGTACTACTACCACATGCAGTACCGCACCCCTGATGCGTCAGAGCTAGCCGCCGATGTTGCTGCTCTCATCCCAGATGACCAATCTCTGCACGAACACAACAGTCGCGGACTCGACCACGGTGCTTGGGTTCCCTTGAAAGTCATGTACCCATTCGGTGACATCCCCACCCTGCAGTTGTCTCTGCCAACTAATGACCCAACCGCACTTATGCAATTAGGTCAGCGCTTAGCACCGCTACGGGAACAGGGTGTGCTCGTTATCGGGTCAGGATTCATGACTCATGGGCTGCCGTTCTTAACGGCTGCAGATTTCCTGGGAGTCAATGATCCTCCCCGGTGGTCGCAAGATTTTGATCAATGGGCAGCAGAAGCACTAGAACGAGCAGACATTGACGAACTATCCCGATACCGCAGCGTTGCGCCGGGTATGCCCTACGCGCATCCCACCGTCGAACACTTGACACCTCTCTTTGTTGCCCTTGGCGCAGCCACTGACATCGAGGTTCCGGCAGACACGGTGTTGGACGGATTCCGAATGGGTTTGGCCAGGCGCAGTCTGAGTTTTGCGTAACTAATGACGTAACTGATGAATAGAGGTAGGCACCTGAATGTGCCTTGTGGTGGCGATCTTGCCTCTAGCAGAGCACTATTTGAGTCATGTCAGGAACTCGCGTCCTTGCGATTGGCGCACACCCCGACGACATCGAGCTGGGATGCGGGGGAACCCTCGCCCGTCATGTAGCGGCCGGCGACGACGTTCTCATGCTCGTCCTCACTGACGGTCAGTCCGGCCCTGGTGAGGTATCGGGACGCCGAGTAGAGGCCCGCGCCGCTGCAGAAGTACTCGGCGCCGATATTTCATTTGGTGGCCTTATGGACGGGTCAGTCGACCCCGGCAGTGAAACCGTGCAGTTGATTGAGCGGGCCATCGTCGAGCTATCGCCGTCAGTGGTCTACACCCACGGCGAGGATGACTCCCACCAAGACCACCGACATGCATGCGCCGCGACGCTTTCTGCTGCCCGCAATATTTCCACCGTGCTGCACTACCAGTCACCATCTGCCCGCAACTTCCATCCCACCTTGTTCGTTGCCATTGGCGAGCAGGCTCTGGAACTGAAACTTACCGCCCTGGAATGCCACTCCTCTCAAGTCGAAAACTCCGCCCGAGTGGACTTCTCTTTGTTGGAAGCCCAAGCCCGGTACTGGGGAGCACAAGCTCGGACCAAGTACGCCGAAGGATTCGTCGCCGCTCGTGCATTAGTCAGCCCTACGTCCGAAGGGGTTGTCCTCGGGGAACGTCGCGGAGGCAGCGACGAATTCGTCGGGGCAGATCGTCGCGATGCGGCACTGCCGCAAGCAGAGGCACTAGCGCGTCGGCGGGAAGCCGCCGAAGACCGTCGGTCCACCAGCGCTTAGGCGCGCATCTTTGCCCAACCTTCGTATTCCTCAACGGCGAAGCCCAGGTAGAGGCTGTCCTTGAGGTAGTCCTGGCTCACCGTGTTCTGGGCCTGAATCATGTTCGAGTTGCTGTCTCCGTAGAAGCTGACAAACTCTGGATCGATCTCGTTCGTTTCCGAGGCAAATCGGTAGGGCTTCTTTAGCTCTCGGGCAACGGCAACCGCTTGCTGCGCATCGTTGCGGATCTCGTTCACCGTGTCAGCGAAGGTCACGATCGTTACTTGATCGACCAACTTCATGGCAGCGGCATCCAAGGTGGTGGTTCCGTAGTTGATGGTGTGATACCACCACGGAAGAGACAGCTCAAGAGTTTCCGAACCTGCAGCCTGTGCCGCTTCAGTCAACAGTCCGATGAACTGCTCATTACGAGCGTCTTGGTTCTGCCAGTAGCCAACCTGGTTGTGCGGCTCAATCTCGAAGTGAATGCCGGTGAACAAACGGCTCGCACGCACTTCATTGATCCAGGCAATGGCGGTTGCATGGTCAGTCACCCATGCGGGATCGCCGCCCATCGCCCACATGGTGATCCCAGCTTTGCGACCTCGGTCTGACAGTTGAGTCAACTTCGTCAATAGGTCAGGCGTCTGCGAGAAGCCCGGATGCGCGTAAGTGAAAATCTCAGTGACGTTGTGGTTACGGGCAAAGTCGAGCACCGCGTCATTGGAACTCCAGTTCCATAGCCACATTGCCCGATTGGTCAACACCGCATTCACCGTCTCATTTTGCGTGTTCGTGGCTGGCGGTGTTGGTCGGATCTGCGACACGGGCGCTATCGGTTTAGCCGCCGTTGCCTTCGGCGAGGAGGGGCTGGCCTTCTTAGCGCTCGTGATCTTTTTCTTTGCCTTGTGCTTATTTTTGGCCTTGTGCTTCTTTACCTGCTTAGTGACCTTGACTGTTTTTGCGTGATGGGTGGCGGTGGAGGTCTGCAGGAAAGCTGAACTACTTACTGGCAGCGTAAGTGCGGCGATGAGCGCTAACGCCATCGCACACATGATCCCAATCGATCCGCGCCGCACATATATGTCTCGTCTGTCGCTGCCGGTGGGTCTTGAACGCAGCTACTGCGACCGGGTGAAGTGCGATTCGGCTGGTGACCAAGCAACCACGGCGACAGAATGACGTTGTGCGAGGGGTTCGCGATCTGTTTGGTGACGGCTATCTATCAGCCGGCACTGAGGATCTGCATGTTCACACCCAAGCCTGTAACGACTCGGATCAGTCCGCCGAACAGGCTCTGACCGATGCGATAGAGCACGGCATCGAGGTGGTCTGTTTCACCGCGCATGTGCGTCTGGATACTCCGGTGCAGCACGTGTTGTCTTACCTGGAATCTATTGATGAGGCGAGTGAACAGTTCGGTCAGCTCACCATTCGTCGCAGTGTGGAGACCAAGCTGCTAGACGTTGCCGGGAATCTCGATCTGCCACCTGAGCTTGATCTATCTGTGCTGGACACCGTGCACATCGCAGACCATCGCTTCCCGCTCGACAGCGATGCCGCGCCCCGGGAGGTTGCCGCGCAACTCGCTAACGGTGAACTCACGGAACGTGCTGCGTGGGAAGCATTAGTGGAGTCCACCTGTCATGCGTTGCAGCAATACCCACCGGCCATCGTTGCCCACCCGCTGTCAATCATTCCCAAAATCGGCCTCGATCAGAGCGACCTTCCGACGGACCTCGCCGACCATTGGGCACACGTCATGGCCAAACACGAGTCCGTGATGGAAATCAACAACAAGTGGGACTGTCCGGGGCTGTCCCTTGTGCGGGCTGCTCATGCGGCGGGGGTTCCGGTTGTATCCGCCAGCGACGCTCACCATGCCGGTGAAACCGGACGCCAGTCATACCGCGATGTTGTGGTGGCAGAACTGGGAACCGGCTGATGTGGCTGAGCATTCTGGAGTGGACGGCAGCGGCAATCGTCATCCTGGCGGCGTTGCCGCTGGTCGTTGCTGCGGTGCAGTCACTGGCTATCACCTTCCATGACCAGCACTACCTGACCGATGCCCAGCCCTACGAACCACGGGTCGCGGTACTTATCCCGGCATGGAACGAAGCTGCTGTCATTCCCGCCACGATCGAGCGGATGCTCGGGGTGACGTATCCCGCCAATCGACTGCGGGTCTACATCATTGACGACGCATCCACGGACGAGACTCCCGCCGTCATGGAACGGATGCTGCAGCTCTACGGCGATCGCGTTATTCACATCCGGCGAGAAAACGGCGGGCAAGGCAAGGCTCACACCCTCAACGCTGGACTCGAACAAGTTCTTGCCGATGACTGGGCGCAAGCCATCCTCATTACCGACGCGGATGTGCTGTTTACCCCCGAGTCAATCGCCCGGATGGCACGACACTTCAACGACCCATCCATCGGCGCTGTCACCGCCTACGTCAAGGAAGGTTCGCAACCCGCCCGGTACGTCAATCGCTACATCGCCTACGAGTACGTCACTGCCCAGGCCGTGGCCCGACGGGCAATGAACATGCTGGATGCACAGGCATGTTTGGCCGGAGGCGCGCAGTTGCACCGACGGGAAAACCTTGAGGCTATCGGCGGGCGGATTGATACCACGACCTTGGCCGAGGACACCGTCACCACCTTCGAAACTCAACTCGGTGGGCGACGAGTGGTGTTCGAACCCCATGCCGAGGTCTACGCCGAAGAACCCGAAGGAGTCCGCGCACTGTGGGGACAGCGAGTGCGCTGGGGTCGAGGAAACTTCCAGGTCAGCCGCAGATACAAGTGGCTCTGGTTCCACAAGAAGCGGCACCCACGCTTGGGGGGCTTTCGATTCGGGATTAGCTGGTTCGTGGTCTTACTCCAGCCATTCCTACTGATCGCGTCGTCGGCATCGTTGCTCTTCTTGTACTTCGTCGATGCGGAGATTCAATTTGCCGTGTTCAGAATGTTGTGGATCCTCAACGGAATCGTCTACGTGATCATCATCTTTGGTGCCAGGGCCGCGGACCCGCAAACAGTTCGACGGACCTGGAAAGAAGCCATGATGTTTCCCGGGATCGTGTCCATGGTGTTGGTCTTCTATTCGGTGTTCCCGGAAGTGTTTCGCCAGTTGGGGGTATGGGCAAATCAGCAACTGCAGCTCAGTGCAGGCGTCTCTGCCGCAATCGGGGTGAGCTTGGCGGTCTTCACTTACTCCTGGCTGACGTTGTCCATGTTGGTGGCCTACCTCGGCAAGGTTGTGGAGAAGTTTCGCTACGGCGGCAAGCAACTGGCAGCCGTACTCGTCACGATCGGCGGCTACGGCTCGTTACTGTGCACGGTCACTTTGGCTGCGGTGGTAGCCGAACTCAGTGGTAGAAAACAAGTGTGGGTGAAGACAGAGAAGAAGGGCAAAGTCGCGATTTGAGCGACGATGCCGCTGCCGACGTGGTCGAAAACCCCGAACACTCCTTGGATCAGCTCGCTGAAGAAGACCGCACCAACGAACACAAAGTGGCCAGTCGAATGACGTGGACCTGGATCGCTGCCTTACTAGTGATCGTGCTGTGGTTTGTGGTCAATCGAGCGATCAAATAGCCGAAGAACGTTCGCTGCGGACGCGATCTTGGACATGGCGCAGTTAGATGGTCGGTATGGCTGACGAACGACGAATCCTCGTGACGGGAGCTGGCGGAGCCGCCGGCATTGCCGTCATCAACGAACTCAAGCGAATGGGAATCGCCACCGTCGGGTGCGACATCAATCCCTACGCGGCAGGCATTCGCTTGGCGGACCACGGAACCCTGATCACTCGATATTCCGATCCCGGTTATCAGGACGACCTGCTCGCAATCGCTCAGCGCTTCGAGGTCAACGGGGTCATCAGCACGATGACCGAAGAGCTTGCTGTGCTGGGGACACCTGAGTTTGGTTCGGTCTTGGATGACGCCGGTTTGGCGCACTGGTTCCCACCGGCTCGTACCGCAACAATCTGCATGGACAAACGCCAGTTCGCCGACACCGTAGAGGCAGCAGGTCAACCCGTCCCACTCACGGGAACCGGTGATGTCGAGACTGCGCTGAGCAAAGTGCCTGGACCCTGGATTCTCAAGCCCACCTTTGGGCGAGGTTCCCGTGATGTCTACGCAGTGGATTCCGAAGACGAGGTTCGCAAGCTGTGGGCACAAGTACCGGAACCGATTCTGCAAACCCGGCTGTCCGGTGAGGAATTCACCATCGACACCCTCGTCGACAAAGATGGGACTCTGCTCGGTGGCGTTCCGCGATTCCGGGTCGAGACCAAAGCAGGTATCAGCACCGTCGGTCGAACTTTTGAAGCATCCGGTTTGATGCAGCTAGCGGAATCACTGCTGAAGTCGATCGGACATCAGGGTCCGGCAAACGTCCAAGGCTTCATTGATCCGAACAACGGCGACTTCGGTTTCATCGAGGTCAACCCACGGTTCTCAGGCGCACTGCCATTGTCTTTGGCATCAGGTGCGGACTTGGTCGGCCAATTCGTGGCCGGAATGTACGGCGAGCAGCCGGACGCTAGCGCGCTGGCCTACACGCCAGGAACAGTCATGGTGCGCTATTTCAACGAAGTCTTCTTCACCGAGGACATCCAGCCCATTGGTCCGCTCAATCCCGTCACTTGGACTGGATGACCCCGCTGGGGCATAGCTCACTGAGACGGTGTCGGTACTGCGGACGCTGACTGGTTCGTCGGAGCTGTCGTCGGTTCGGCGTTCGGACTTGCCGGGACACCATCCGTGGGACTCGCGCTGTCGGACGGAGTCGGGTTGGAGTACTGGTCGTAGTAACCACCGTAGGCATACTCATCCGGCGGGGTGAAGTCTTCATACTCTCGACCGGCCATGGCCTGCTGCATGAAGGTGGTCCAGATCCGGGTCGGATAAGAACCACCAAACACATGGCCCATTCCACCGGTCCCATACAGGCTTTCGGCGTTGCCGTCCTTGTCCTGCTTGACCATCATCACGGCCGCCGACAACTGCGGGGTATACCCAACGAACCATGCCGAACGGTTGTTATCCGTCGTGCCCGTCTTGCCAGCGGCGGGTCGACCTAATGCACGGGCAGCCGTACCCGTTCCGCTGCGGACAACCTGCTCCAGTGCGTACGTCACCTTGTTCGACACATCAGCCGAGAAAGCACGTTGCGGTTCTACTTCGTGCTTGTACTCCAACTGCCCAGCCCGAGTGACTTCCTGGATCGTGGTGGGCTCGATTCGTTCACCTTCGTTAGCGAAGGTCGCGTAAGCACTGGCCATATCCAGGGTGGTGGGAGATGCCGTTCCCAGCACAGTGGTGGGGTCAGCGACGAGACCAATCGTCTTGTCCGGAACACCAGCTCGAACTGCTGCCTCGCGAACCTTTTCGACTCCCACTTGTTGCGCCAGATCGACGAAGACAGTGTTGATCGACTTCTCGGTTGCCCGCAGCAAACTCACTTGGCCGTACGAGACGTTGTCTTCGTTCTGCAGCTTGTAGCCCTTGATCGTTCGTGGTGACGAACCATCCCAGGTAGAGGACAAGTCGATGTCATCTTCGAACGCCGCCGCAAGTCCGAACGCCTTAAAGGTCGATCCGGCCAACCCGACCGCCTGATCGGCATTGGACAACTGGTTCTTCAGGTAGTCCGCTCCGCCATACATTGCGCGAACTTCACCGTTCTTTGGATCCACCGCAGTGAGGCCGATACGAAGACCCTTCTCTGGGCCTGGGCCAGACCAATCGACCGCGTTCACTGCCGCCTTCTGATCGGACCGGTCAAAGGTGGAGACGATGCGGTAACCGCCGATGGTCAAGTCATTCTCGGTAAATCCGCGGCGCAGCATCTCGCGGCGCACAGATTCGATCAGATATCCCTTGGTACCGCGCAAGGATGACTTCTGTGGTTCGTAATCCACGAACTGGGGCAGCTTCTTTACCGCATGAGCTTTCTCTTCTGGAGTGATCCAACCCTTGGCGACCATTCCGTCAAGTACGTAGGCATACCGCGCCTTGAGCTGGTCCTTGTGTGTCTCTGGGTCGTAGCCGCCGGGCGCCCGAATGATGGCAGCCAAGGCAGCGGACTGACGCAAGTTGAGGTCCTTGGCAGAGACCCCAAAATAGGCCTGCGATGCCGTCTCGATTCCGTACGCGCCTCGGCCCCAGTAGATGGTGTTGAGGTAGCTGTTGAGGATGTCGCTCTTGGACTCCTCGGTCTCCAGCTTCACCGACAGGAACAGTTCACGAACCTTGCGCGAGATCGTCTGCTCGTGGGTGAGGAACGCATTCTTTGCGTACTGCTGGGTGATGGTCGATCCACCTTGGGTTTGTCCATCGGACAGATCCACCCATACAGCGCGAGCTAAACCTCGGGGATCGAAACCACCGTGTTCGTAGTAGCTGCGATCTTCAGCAGCCAACACGGCCTCTTGGGCTTTCAACGGGATGTCTTTCAGATCGACGGCGACTCGGTTGGCTTCTCCCAATCGACCCAACTCGGTCTTGCCGTCGTTCCAATAGATGATGCTTTGCTCGGCCATCGCGATGTCGTTGGGCTTAGGCACTTTGGTGAAGGCAACCGCTGCGGCAAATCCGCCAACTAACAACAAGCAAGCGGTCAGGAAGGAACCAAAGACCAACTTCCAACTAGGTAGCCAGCGACGAATGCCGTGTTTGCCATGGCGCGGATAGTCGATCACGCGCTTGCGCCGCGGCTTAGGTCCCGCTGCCTGTGCCATGTCGTCCCTTGCCTTCGCCAGTACCGAACGAATCCAATGAGCGACCTATTACTTACTGTCGGTGCCCATCTGACTGCATTCCGATATCCATCATGGCGTGCTAATCCAGCATGTCCCGCGAGGCGCGCAGGGCAGCACGTGGCACGCCATCGCCTAGGACGAAGCTGAGCAGAAGGTGGTTCCATCCACAGCCGATGCAGACCTCAACCCGATACACCCGGAATTGCCCGTGTTCGGTCGCCATCTGCTCCAGCTCGCGCGGTGACTTCAGTCGACCGGCATACGGCCCCAATTCCGCGCCGTACACATAGTGCAGATGGACCAGAGTGTCCTGAGAGCGGCACCACGGGCACTCCTGGCCAGTGGCAATTCCGTGATTCTTTGCCGCTCGCAACAAGTACGGATGCGGATCTAAGTGGTCACTTGCGCCAGTAGCCGTCACCACCAAGCTGGCCAGTGCTTGCTTACGAGTCAGGGAGTGATCGACGACTCGTCGCGGTGCGGTGGGATCTCGAACATCTTCTGGTTCGGCCAGTTCGGGACGTTCGACCGGCGGCTTATTGGCAACCGAAGGCGTGCGCGTCCCTCGCGGGTGTGCAGAGGATCGCGCGACAGCCATTGAACAAGCGTAGGTCTGGAAATCTCGTCATGCCCGTGATCCGAGACACATTGAGGAGAATATATCGAATTGATATATCTACCGTGTATATTGATTCGCTAGTACGACGAAGCTTATCGATGCGGTGGGAGGTGGAGAACATGGCACGCCGCGCAGACACACTCGAGTTCGCCGTGTTGGGACTTCTCCATGACAGCCCCATGCATGGATACGAATTGCGTAAGCGACTCAACGCTGTACTGGGTAGCTTCCGAGCAATCTCATACGGCTCGCTCTACCCCGCGCTCAAGAAGATGCTGAACGCTGGACTGATCAGTGAGGCTGGACCTGCCGATGCAGGCGCACCGGCGCTAACGAACCGTCGCGCTCGGATCGTCTACCAGCTCACCGCAGATGGCAAAGAACGCTTCGAACAGTTACTGGAAGACGCCGGACCGGAAACCTGGGACGACGAACCCTTCGGAGTCCGCTTCGCTTTCTTCTCTCGTACTGACTCTGAAGTTCGCATGCGCATCCTGCAAGGACGGCGCTCTCGGCTAGAAGAACGCGTACAGAACCTGCGCACCTCACTGGGTCGTAGTTCTGCTCGCGTCGATGAATACACCGCAGAACTTGCCCGCCACGGCCTCGACGCCGTCGAGCGGGAAGTTCGCTGGCTGTCGGAACTCATTGAGTCCGAGCAGTCCGACAAACCCACTGCCCGACGTGCAACCGCCCCACGGATGACGTCGAGGACAGCGCAGAGCCGACGCCCCAAAACGTCGGCTAACCAGACGGCTAATGCCACAACACGAACCGGCGGCGCGGGCCGATCCGGGCGAAACACAGGAGGAAAGTGAGATGGGATCCATCCGCGTCGGAATCGTCGGAGTGGGCAACTGTGCCTCTTCGCTTGTCCAAGGTGTCGAGTACTACAAGGACGCTGACCCACAGGGTCGCGTTCCCGGGCTCATGCACGTTCAGTTCGGCGACTACCACGTCAATGACATCGAATTTGTCGCTGCGTTTGATGTCGATGCCAAGAAGGTCGGCCAGGATCTGGCCCACGCCATCACCGCGAGCGAGAACAACACCATCAAGATCTGCGACGTTCCGCCAACCGGCGTGACCGTGCAGCGCGGCCACACTCTGGACGGCCTCGGCAAGTACTACAAGGAAATGGTCACCGAGTCCGACGACGAACCCGTCAACGTGGTGCAGGCACTGAAGGACGCCGAAGTTGACGTCCTCATCTGCTACCTGCCCGTCGGGTCAGAAGATGCTGCCAAGTTCTACGCCCAGTGCGCCATCGACGCCAAGGTTGCCTTCGTTAACGCCCTGCCTGTGTTCATCGCTGGCACCAAGGAATGGGCAGACAAGTTCACCGAAGCCGGTGTGCCGATCGTCGGTGACGACATCAAGAGCCAGGTTGGTGCCACCATCACCCACCGCGTGTTGGCCAAGCTGTTCGAAGATCGCGGTGTCACGGTTGACCGCACCTACCAGTTGAACGTCGGCGGCAACATGGACTTCATGAACATGCTGGAGCGCGAGCGCCTGGAGTCGAAGAAGATTTCCAAGACTCAGTCGGTCACCTCGCAGTTGCAGGATCGGATTTCTGATCGCAACGTGCACATCGGTCCGAGCGACTACGTTGCCTGGCTCGACGACCGCAAGTGGGCATTCGTTCGCCTCGAAGGCCGCAACTTTGGCGATGTTCCGTTGAGCCTGGAATACAAGCTCGAGGTCTGGGACTCCCCGAACTCGGCCGGCATCATCATCGACGCTTTGCGCGCCGCGAAGATCGCCAAGGACCGCGGTATCGGCGGACCGATCCTGTCTGCGTCGAGCTACTTCATGAAGAGCCCGCCGGAGCAGTACGCCGACGATGTCTGCCGTCAGAAGGTTGAAGACTTCATCGCGGGCACGATCGAACGCTAATCAGCCCGTCCATCGACACCCTCGCCTACGGGCGGGGGTGTCGTTTATTTATCCACCGAATTACGTCGAGGGATCGTTTGTCGGATTGTCGGCTGCTTGACGGCGAGCACGAATGGCGAACCATGCGGTGGTGGCGATCGCGGACACCACGGCACCAGCGATCGCACACGCGACCACAGCTGACCAAGTCAAACCGTCGCCGGCAGAGACGACGATTGCGATTCCAGAAACGAATAACCATCCGAACAGAAACAAGACAATGCGATCTGCGGCATCGGCCTTCAACGGGTCCTTGGGCGCCTGCATCGTCAACCCAGGTCGGTCATCAGAAACCATGTTTGCCACGTTAGACCTGGCTCGATCAATCCAAAGCCAGCAGGCTGGTAAACCTCGGAGCGCACTAACGTGTGCGCTGTGGGCAGTCGGAACCTAGGCGTGGTGCTGTCGTCACCGCTATTCCGGCGCCTATTCGCCGTCCGCATTACCGGTCAGTTCTGTGACGGACTCTTTCAGTCCGCATTGGCAACATTCGTCCTGTTTTCTCCCGAGCGGCAACCGACTGCGGCCTCGATCGCCTCGGCATTCGCGATTCTCTACCTGCCATTCACGCTGGTCGGACCGTTTGCTGGGGTGGCGTTGGATGTATGGAATCGACGTCAGGTCTTATTGGTCGGAAACCTGGTTCGCGCCGTACTGGTAGCCGGGATCGCACTGCTGACTTCGGCTGGGCATTCCGGCGTCGACTTGGGGATTGCCGTCTTAGTGGCGCTGGGTATCAATCGGTTCATCCTGGCCGGGCTATCTGCGGCTCTGCCGCACACCGTTCCGGAATCCTCCCTCGTCACAGCGAACGCCTTTGCTCCTACGGCAGGAACGATGGGAGCAGCGGTTGGCGGATTGCTTGGAGTGGCTCTGAGATCCGTCTTGGGCGGTTCAGATTCAGGTTCAACCGGGGTCTTGCTACTCGCTGCTGCTGGACTCGTGGTGACCGCACTGCTCGCCTTGCGAATGCCGCGCCACAGCTTGGGTCCAGAAGACACAGACGTCACTGCCGACGTTCGGTCAGTACTGATAGGCCTGTGGTCAGGCGTACCGACACTGTGGAACTGCGTACCCGCTCGGCGAGCCGTTGCCCTCGTCACCGCTCAACGAATTGCTTTAGGTGGAGCACTTGTCTTGGTCATCCTGCTCCTGCGTCACACCTTGAACTCACCGGACAATCCGTCGGCAGCTTTGGCCCAACTGACCGTCGTTGTCGGTGCCGCTGCCGGCGGTGCACTGCTCGGTGCGGTGGCCACCCCACTACTCAGCCCACGAATTGGTGGACTGGCGTGGGCGGCAATCTGCATCATCATTGCCGGCCTGATTGCACCGGCAGCAGTTGCCGTCACGACCTACCCGCTGTTCTTATTGGCATCCGCGCTGATCGGTTTCGCCGGCCAAGCCGCCAAAGTCGTCGCAGATACCGAAGTCCAAGAACGTATTGCCGACGATCACCGCGGTCGAGTGTTCGCGCTCTACGACATCGTCATCAATATCGGGCTCGTCACCGGGGTCACACTGGGAGCACTCACCAGCGAACCATCCGGTCGAGGACCACTGACGTTGGTCACGATCGCGGTCGTGCTGGTGGGGTTGGGAAGCTGGACGCTTATCCGTTCTCGTTCTGGTTCGCCCACCACTGCTTAAGCGCCGCCACCGCATCCTCATGCTGCATCGGTCCGTTGTCTAACCGCAGTTCCAGCAGATGGTTGTACGCCTGTCCCACTTGCTTACCCGGTCCAATATTCAGAATCTGCATGATCTCGTTGCCATCCAAATCTGGGCGAACCGCGTCCAACTGCTCCTGCTGCGCCAGCTCGGCAATTCGCTGTTCCAAACTGTCGTAGTTGGCTTGCAGAGCAGCGGCTTTACGTCGGTTACGAGTCGTGCAGTCTGCGCGGGTCAACTTGTGCAATCGGGTCAGTTGATCACCGGCATCACGTACGTAACGACGGACAGCCGCATCCGTCCACGAGCCATCGGCGTAGCCGTGGAATCGCAGATGCAGGAACACCAACTTGGTGACCTGTTCGATGACCTCTTTGGGGTAGCGCAATTGCTGTAGGCGCTTACGGGTCATCTTCGCGCCGACGACCTCGTGGTGATGGAACGAGACACCTCCACGCGGCTCGAAGCGCCGAGTTTTGGGTTTACCGATGTCGTGTAGCAGGGCAGCTAAGCGCAGCACCAAATCTGGATCCGTCGTTGGCTCATGGGATTGCTCCAGCGCAATCGCTCGTTCCAACACCGTGAGGCTGTGTTCGTACACATCCTTGTGGCGGTGGTGTTCGTCAATCTCCAACTGAAGTTGCGCCAGTTCCGGGACGACGTATTGGTCGATTCCGGTCTGCACCATCATGGTCAGTCCACGTCGCGGATCAGCAGACAACAACAGCTTGGACAGTTCGTCGCGAATCCGTTCCGCAGACACGATCGCCAACCGGTCCGACAGTTCGACCATTGCAGCCAACGTGTCGTCGTCCACCACGAAGGACAGCGTGGAAGCGAACCGAGCTGCTCGCAACATTCGCAATGGATCGTCAGAGAAGGATCGCTCCGCCGGGCCGGGCGTACGAATCGTGCCTTGCGCCAGATCATTGATTCCGCCGTACAAATCCACAAACTGGCGATCCGGCAGCGTCACGGCCATCGCATTAATGGTGAAATCGCGGCGCTGCAGATCGTCAGCCAGCGACTCTCCATAGGAAACCTCCGGCTTGCGGGAATCCGCGTCATACGACTCCGCTCGATACGTCGTGATTTCAACGCGAACGCCGTTCTTCATCGCACCGACCGTGCCGAAACGGATTCCCACGTCCCACACCGCGTCTGCCCAACCGTTCAGCAAGCCTTCCACGACTTCCGGCATGGCGTTAGTGGTCAAATCCAGATCATCACTGTGTCGCCCCAAGAGGCAATCTCGGACGCATCCACCCACCAAGGCCAGCTCGTAACCGGCCTGTGCGAACACCTCTCCAAGCTGGGCAACCGTCGAAACCAGCTCGTCGAATGCCTCACCGGCAAGATTCAACGGATGGATGACAGGAGCGGCCTGTTCGATCGGGTTCACGATCAGAGACCTTAGTTGGCTGCCGAACACCGTGTAGGCGTCTATTCTGCCGAGCATGCCTGATGTGCCGCCGGAATCCGAGGCCACCGACCATCCGGTGCCATTGCCGTCGGCTATTCGAACCCCTGCGCGACCCAACGCTCCTCGCGAAGAAACCAGCGCGGGTGGACT
>JBDHZU010000004.1:0-42342 GCA_039812085.1 Candidatus Nanopelagicales bacterium
CGGCCCAGCCGCCGCCCGTCTAGCTGGGTGGCATCGCATTCGCGATGACCACCCAGCTGACGGGTGACTTAGCCGCCTTGGCGGGTAGGTCAAATAACAGAACAACAGTTTTTTCTTAAGTAGAGATAGGAAGTAGTTGGGAATGGCCGGACAGAAGATCCGCATTCGCCTCAAGGCGTATGACCACGAGGTCATCGATAACTCGGCGCGCAAGATTGTCGAGACGGTGACCCGTACTGGTGCGCAAGTTGCCGGCCCGGTGCCGTTGCCAACTGAGAAGAACGTGTACTGCGTTATTCGCTCGCCGCACAAGTACAAGGACAGCCGCGAGCACTTTGAAATGCGTACACACAAGCGACTTATCGACATTCTCGACCCGACCCCGAAGACGGTCGATTCGCTCATGCGACTCGATCTGCCGGCCGGCGTCGATATCGAAATCAAGCTCTAACCAGGCGGGGAACGAACAATCATGGGTAAGAACGTGGTGGGCGTGCTGGGCGAAAAGCTCGGCATGACCCAGGTGTGGGACGACGCGAATCGCGTTGTGCCCGTCACCGTCATTAAGGCGGGCCCCTGCGTTGTCACGCAGGTGCGCTCCCCAGAGGTTGACGGCTACTCCGCTGTGCAGCTTGGCTTCGGCGAGATCGCACCGCGCAAGGTCAACAAGCCTGATGCTGGTCACTTCGCCAAGGCAGGCACGGCTCCTCGCCGTCACCTAGTGGAGATCCGGACCGACGACGTCTCCGAATACACGCTCGGCCAGGAGATCACCGCCGACGTTTTCGAAGACGGACAACTCGTCGACGTCACCGGAACCACCAAGGGCAAGGGCTACAGCGGTGTGATGAAGCGCCACGGCTTCGCTGGTCTCAAGGCCAGCCACGGCGTGCAGCGCAAGCACCGTTCACCCGGTTCCATTGGTGGCTGTGCCACCCCAGGCCGTGTTTTCAAGGGTCTGCGTATGGCCGGTCGGGACGGCAACGAACGCAAGACCGTTCAGAACCTCAAGATCCAGTCAGTAGATGCAGAAAAGGGTCTGCTGCTGATCAAGGGTGCCGTTCCCGGTAGCGACGGCAGCCTCGTCGTCATCCGTACCGCTGCGAAGGGAGAGGCCAAGTGAGCACCGTTGACGTTCACACCCCAGATGGTGGTACCGACGGCACGGCCGAACTGCCCGCCGACATCTTCGACGTCCAAGTCAACGTTCCGTTGATCCACCAGGTCGTCGTCGCCCAGCGTGCTGCTGCTCGTCAAGGCACCCACTCCACGAAGACTCGTTCCGAGGTCCGTGGTGGTGGCAAGAAGCCGTACAAGCAGAAGGGCACTGGTCGCGCTCGCCAGGGTTCGACTCGCGCTCCACAGTTCGCTGGTGGTGGCACCGTGCATGGTCCGCAGCCGCGCGACTACTCGCAGCGCACCCCGAAGAAGATGAAGGCAGCAGCTCTGCGTGGCGCTTTGTCTGATCGAGCTCGCAACGATCGCGTGTACGTGGCAACGGGCTTCGCCTCCGGCGACGTTCCCAGCACCAAAGATGCGGTCAACAACCTGCGTCGTTTTGCCGAGCGAGAGAACGTGCTCGTGGTGGCGCCTCGTAGCGACGAACTGACCTGGAAGTCACTGCGTAACGCGGTTGAGGTGCACCTCATCGCCCCGGAGCAACTGAACACCTACGACGTGTTGGTCAGCGACGACGTTGTCTTCACTCGGGAAGCGCTGGAAGCGTTCGTCGCCCGCGCAACGGGTGCAAACAAGGCACAAGAGCAGACGGAAGGAGCGGCCTGATGCGTATCGCAGATCCTCGTGACGTGCTGCTCGGCCCAGTGGTGTCGGAGAAGGCCTACGGCCTGCTGGACGAGAACAAGTACGCGTTCTACGTCAGCCCCACCGCCAACAAGACCGAGATCAAGATCGCCGTGGAAGAGGTGTTTGGCGTCACGGTGACGAACGTCAACACGATCAACCGCAAAGGCAAGCGAATTCGTACCCGCGCTGGCTTCGGCCAACGCGCAGCGACCAAGCGCGCCATCGTTTCGGTTCAGCAAGGCGACCGAATCGACATCTTCGGAGGACCAGTCGCGTAAGCGTCTGGAACTGAACAGGACAAGGACTCATGGGTATTCGTAAGTACAAGCCGACTACGCCGTCACGGCGTGGTTCGAGCGTTGCCGACTTCGCTGAAGTCACGCGCTCGACACCAGAGAAGTCGTTGGTCCGTCCGCTGCCGAAGAAGGGTGGACGCAACAACTCCGGTCGCATCATGACTCGCCATCAAGGCGGCGGTCATAAGCGTTCGTACCGCGTGATCGACTTCAAGCGCGCTGACAAAGACGGCGTTCCGGCCAAGGTCGCTCACATCGAGTACGACCCCAACCGCACCGCTCGAATCGCATTGCTGCACTACGCCGATGGCGAGAAGCGCTACATCATCGCGCCAGACAAGCTGAAGCAAGGCGACCGCGTCGAGACCGGTCCCAAGGCGGACATCAAGCCCGGTAACAACCTGCCGATGCGCAACATCCCGACCGGTACCGTCATCCACTGCGTGGAACTGCGTCCCG
Organism: Candidatus Nanopelagicales bacterium; assembly: GCA_039812085.1. Classification (GTDB taxonomy): domain Bacteria; phylum Actinomycetota; class Actinomycetes; order S36-B12; family UBA10799; genus JBDHZU01. Next base: position 2,562 of record JBDHZU010000004.1, read on the forward strand.
GTGGCGGAGCCAAGATGGGTCGCTCAGCCGGTACCCGCATTCAGCTCGTCGCTAAGGATGGTCCGTACGCACAGCTTCGTCTGCCCTCCGGAGAAATCCGCAACGTCGATCTGCGCTGTCGCGCAACGGTTGGCGAAGTTGGCAACGCCGAGCAGTCGAACATCAACTGGGGTAAGGCCGGACGTATGCGTTGGAAGGGCAAGCGCCCGACTGTTCGCGGTGTCGCCATGAACCCGGTGGATCACCCACATGGTGGTGGTGAAGGTAAGACCTCTGGTGGTCGTCACCCCGTCAACCCGAACGGCAAGGCTGAGGGTCGTACCCGACGCAAGAACAAGGCTTCGGACAAGTTCATCGTCCGTCGTCGTAAGACCGGAAAGAAGCGCTGATCAATCTCATGCCACGCAGCCTGAAGAAGGGCCCGTTCGTCGACGATCATCTGATCAAGAAGGTCGACGCTCAGAACGAAGCCGGAACGCACAACGTCATCAAGACCTGGTCGCGTCGATCCATGATCGTGCCGAGCATGCTCGGACACACCTTGGCCGTACACGACGGTCGCAAGCATGTGCCCGTCTTCGTGACCGAAGACATGGTGGGACACAAGCTCGGCGAGTTCGCCCCGACCCGCACGTTCAAGGGTCATATCAAGGACGACCGCAAGGCCAAGAAGCGCTAGTCGCTTCAACGAGACACCCAAGATTTTCGAGACAGAGGTAGGGAAAAGCGATGGAAGCCAGGGCCCAGGCGCGGTACGTCCGCGTCACGCCCATGAAGGCCCGCCGTGTGGTGGACCTTATTCGTGGGCGCTCAGCTGCCGAAGCGCAGGCAATCCTGCGCTACGCGCCACAAGCTGCGAGCGAGCCAGTCGGCAAGGTGCTGGATAGCGCCATCGCCAACGCAACAAACAACCACGATCTGCAGGCCGACAAGCTCGTTGTCGCCGAAGCGCGGATCGATGAAGGTCCGACCATGAAGCGGTTCCGTCCTCGTGCGCAGGGTCGCGCGTACCGGATTCGCAAGCGCACTAGTCACATCACGATCGTCGTTGCCGAAAACGACGAGGCAACCGCCGGAAAGCAGAGGTAGAACAGTGGGCCAGAAAGTCAACCCGCACGGCTTCCGGCTGGGCATCTCCAGCGACTTCACGTCGCGTTGGTTTGCCGACAGCTCAAAGCCGGGCCAGCGTTACTCCGACTACGTCAAGGAAGACGTCGAGATTCGTCGTCTGATGACCGAAGGTATGGAGCGCGCCGGTATCAGCAAGGTCGAGATCGAGCGCACCCGTGAGCGTGTCCGCGTGGACATCCACACTGCGCGTCCCGGCATTGTGATCGGTCGCCGCGGTGCAGAAGCTGACCGCATCCGTACCGAGCTGGAAAAGCTCACCGGTAAGCAGGTGCAGCTGAACATCCTTGAGGTGAAGAACCCCGAGGTTGATGCGCAGCTCGTCGCTCAAGGTGTGGCCGAACAGCTCGCCAGCCGCGTGGCTTACCGCCGTGCAATGCGCAAGGCAATGCAAAGCGCGATGAAGTCTGGTGCTGAAGGCATCCGTATCCGCGTGGGCGGTCGACTCAACGGTGCAGAAATGAGCCGTGACGACACCTACCGCGATGGTCGGGTCCCGTTGCACACGCTGCGCGCCGACATCGACTACGGCTTCCACGAGGCCCGCACTACCTTCGGCCGCATCGGCGTGAAGGTCTGGGTCTACCACGGCGAAGTGTCGTCGAACCGCGAAGAACGTCAGAACCAGCAGGCAGCCCGCTTGGCTCGTCCCGGCGCTGGTGGTCCCCGTAATCGTCGTGACCGTGATGGTGGCCGTGGCCAGCGTCCGCAGCGCGATCAGGCACCAGCAGCAGTGACCGAAGCACCGGCCGAACCGGCAGCCTCGACTGAAGCCGCACCGGCAGAAGCAGGGGCGTGATCACATGTTGATCCCACGCAAGGTCAAGCACCGCAAGCAGCACCACCCGAAGCGATCGGGTGCGGCTAAGGGCGGCACTGAAGTGACGTTCGGCGACTGGGGCCTGCAGGCTCTGGAACCGGCCTACGTCACCAACCGACAGATTGAGTCGGCCCGTATCGCGATCAACCGCCATATCCGTCGTGGAGGAAAGGTCTGGATCAACATCTACCCAGACCGTCCCCTGACCAAGAAGCCAGCCGAAACTCGCATGGGTTCCGGTAAGGGTTCACCGGAATGGTGGGTCGCCAACGTGAAGCCCGGACGTGTGATGTTCGAGCTGACTTACCCAGATGAGACGGCTGCTCGTGAAGCGCTCACCCGCGCAATGCACAAGCTGCCCATGAAGTGCCGCATCGTGCGGCGAGAGGTGGTGGCGGACTAATGGCAACTTCTGCAACCGCCGAGCTTCGTGAGCTGGACGAGCAAGGTCTGGCAACCAAGCTGACAGAGGCAAAAGAAGAACTGTTCAACCTGCGATTCCAAGCAGCGACCGGACAGCTCGAGAGCCACGGTCGCCTACGCGCAGTGCGCAAGGAGATCGCACGGATCTACACAGTCATGCGCGAGCGCGAGCTCGGCATCACCGCAACGGAAGAGGAGGGAGCGGCATGAGTGACACCGTAGAGGCGACGAACGACGCTGAAGTTCGCGGCGAGCGCAAGGTCCGCGAGGGCCTCGTCGTTAGCGACAAGATGGACAAGACCGTTGTGGTTGCTGTCGAAGACCGCTTCAAGCACCCCATGTACGGCAAGGTCGTGCGTCGCACCAGCCGTTACAAGGCCCATGACGAACAGAACGAGTGCGGCACCGGCGATCGCGTGCTGCTCATGGAGACCCGCCCAACCTCTGCCACGAAGCGGTGGCGAGTGGTGGAGATCTTGGAGAAGGCAAAGTGATTCAGCAGGAGTCCCGACTTCGGGTTGCCGACAACACCGGTGCAAAGGAACTGCTTTGCATCCGCGTGCTCGGTGGTTCTGGTCGTCGTTACGCCGGTATCGGCGACACGATTGTGGCCACCGTTAAGGACGCCATCCCCGGTGGTGGCGTGAAGAAGGGTGAGGTCGTCAAGGCCGTCATCGTTCGCACCAAGAAGCAGCGTCGTCGTCCCGACGGTTCGTACATCCGCTTCGATGAGAACGCAGCAGTCGTGCTCAAAGATGACGGCGAACCACGCGGTACCCGCATCTTCGGCCCAGTTGGTCGCGAGCTGCGCGACAAGCGCTTCATGAAGATCATCTCGCTGGCACCGGAGGTGCTGTGACATGGCAAAGTTGAAGATTCGTACTGGTGACACCGTGCAAGTGATCACCGGAAAAGATCGAGGAGTGAAGGGCAAGGTCATCGCGACTTACCCCGACACGGACAAGGTGCTCGTCGAGGGCGTCAACCGAATCCAGCGCCACACCAAGGCCGGACAAGGTGGCAACCAGGCCGGAGGCATCATCACCAAAGAGGCACCGATTCATGTCTCCAACGTGATGCTGGTTGATGGCAAGGGCAAGGCGACTCGAGTGAGCAAGCGACGGGACACGGTCGACAAGAACCGCGCAGACGGTACGACCTACTCCGGTACGCGAGGAGTGCGGGTTTCGACCCGCTCGGGTGAGGACATCTGATGACCGCAACAGACACGACCGAGACGACGTTTCCTCGGCTCAAGCAGCGCTACAACGACGAGATCCGCGAGCAGCTTAAAGACGAGCTGTCGCTGACCAACGTCATGCAAGTGCCTGGCCTGACCAAGGTCGTGGTCAACATGGGTGTGGGCGACGCCGCTCGCGATTCCAAGTTGATCGAAGGTGCCGTGCGCGACCTGTCGACCATCACTGGTCAAAAGCCGCAGGTCACCAAGGCCCGCAAGTCCATCGCCCAGTTCAAGCTGCGCGAAGGTCAGCCCATCGGTGCGCACACCACGTTGCGCGGCGACCGCATGTGGGAGTTCTTGGATCGCCTGCTGTCGGTGTCGCTGCCTCGTATCCGTGACTTCCGTGGACTGTCACCCAAGCAGTTCGATGGCCGCGGCAACTACACCTTCGGCTTGTCCGAGCAGGTTGTCTTCGCCGAAATCGACCAAGACAGCATTGACCGAGTGCGAGGGATGGACATCACCGTCGTCACCACCGCAACCGACGACGACGGTGGCCGTGCCCTGCTGAAGGCGCTCGGCTTCCCCTTCAAGGAACAGGCTTAGGAGTTAACGATGGCAAAGACTGCACTGGTCGAGAAGTCCAATCGCAAGCCGAAGTTCAAGGTCCGCGGCTACACCCGCTGCAACAAGTGCGGACGTCCGCACTCGGTGTACCGCAAGTTCGGGCTATGCCGAATCTGCCTTCGTGAGATGGCACATCGCGGCGAACTTCCCGGCGTGACCAAGAGCTCCTGGTAAACCACACATCACCCACTACAACGTCGAAGGTCCGGTAGGAAACCACGGCGAGAAAGGCCAGATGGCCACATGTCTATGACAGATCCGATCGCCGACATGCTGTCGCGCGTTCGTAATGGTTCGCAGGCGTACCACGACTCGGTCGCGATGCCGCATTCCAAGTTGAAGGAAGGCGTCGCCAAGATCCTCACCGAGCAGGGTTACGTCGGCGGTTACCGCGTGGAAGAAGCACCCGTCGGCCAGTCCTTGGTCGTTGACCTGAAGTACGGCCCCAGCCGGGAACGTGCCATCGCAGGTCTGCGCCGCGTGAGCAAGCCCGGTCTGCGCGTCTACGCAAAGAGCAACAACATGCCCAAGGTCCTCGGCGGACTCGGCATTGCGATCATCTCGACCAGCCAGGGACTGCTGACTGATCGACAGGCTTCACAGAAGGGCGTTGGTGGGGAAGTCCTCGCCTACGCCTGGTAACGGGGGAAATCACAATGTCTCGAATTGGACGCCTACCCGTTTCCATCCCATCCGGGGTGAAGGCCGATGTGGACGGACAAACCGTCACCATCACCGGGCCTAAGGGCACGTTGAGCCACACGGTCGCCGAGCCGATCACCATCTCGACCGATGACGGTTCGCTGTCAGTTGCTCGTCCCAATGACGAGCGTCGCAGCAAGAGCCTGCACGGCTTGTCTCGCACGCTGATCAACAACATGGTCATCGGCGTGACCGAGGGCTACAAGAAGACCCTCGAGGTCTCCGGTACCGGTTACCGCGTGGCCCCCAAGGGTGCGGGAATCGAACTGCAGCTTGGCTTCAGTCACCCCGTCCAGGTGGACGCCCCCGAGGGCATCAAGTTCTCGGTGGAATCACCCACCAAGTTTGTGGTCGAAGGAATCGACAAGCAGAAGGTTGGCGAGGTCGCGGCCAACATTCGCAAGCTGCGCAAGCCCGACCCGTACAAGGGCAAGGGTGTTAAGTACGAAGGCGAAGTCATCCGCCGCAAGGCTGGAAAGGCGGGTAAGTAACCCATGGCTATTAGTGCAAAGATCGGTTCCGGCACGCGCCGGTCAACCGGCCGAACCCGGCGTCACGCCCGAGTCCGCAAGCATGTGTCGGGCACGGCTGCGACCCCACGTCTGGTTGTGTTCCGTTCCGCTCGTCACCTCGAGGCCCAGGTCATCGACGACGTCGCCGGTCACACCCTGGCGTCTGCGTCAACCATGGAAGCCGACGTGCGCACCCTGGACGCAAACAAGACTGAGCAAGCCAAGAAGGTCGGTGAATTGGTCGCAAGTCGCGCCAAGGATGCCGGCATCGAGTCCGTGGTCTTCGACCGCGGCGGATACCGATACGCCGGACGAGTTGCCGCAGTGGCTGATGCCGCTCGCGACAACGGACTGAGCTTCTGAGAAGGACTGGAGAGACTTATGGCACAGCGCCGAGAGCGCCGCGACAACAACCGCGGCGGTGCTGAGAAGAGCAACTACATCGAGCGAGTCGTCGCGATCAACCGCGTCGCCAAGGTCGTCAAGGGTGGTCGACGCTTCAGCTTCACCGCCCTGGTCGTCGTCGGTGACGGTGAAGGTCAGGTTGGCGTCGGCTACGGCAAGGCCAAGGAAGTTCCCGCGGCCATCTCCAAGGGCGTCGAGGAAGCGAAGAAGAACTTCTTCCGCGTTCCCCGCATCCAAGGCACCATCCCGCACCCGGTGCAGGGTGAAAAGGCCGCCGGCGTTGTGCTGTTGCGTCCCGCCTCACCTGGTACCGGTGTCATCGCTGGTGGTCCGGTGCGCGCGGTGCTTGAATGCGCCGGCGTGCACGACGTGCTGAGCAAGTCGCTCGGCTCGGATAACGCCATCAACATTGTTCACGCGACGGTCGCTGCACTGAAGGAACTAGAGCGACCAGAGCAAGTGGCTGCCCGACGTGGATTGCCGCTGGAAGACGTTGCCCCCGCCGCACTGTTGCGTGCTCGGGCAGCAGGAGTGGGGAGCTGACCGATGGCTAACCTCGTCGTTAAGCAAATTCGTTCCGGAATCGGCGGCACCGATTCGCAGCGCGCAACGCTGCGGACCCTCGGTCTGCGCCGCATCGGTGACACCTCCGAACGGGAGGACACCCCAGAGGTCCAAGGGATGCTGCGTGCGGTTTCGCACCTCGTATCCGTTGAGGAAGGCAGCTCGTCATGACGCTGAAGGTTCATCACCTGCGCCCTGCGCCAGGTGCAAAGAAAGCCAAGACCCGCGTCGGTCGTGGTGAAGCGGGTTCGCGCGGTAAGACCGCCGGTCGCGGTACTAAGGGCACTAAGGCACGTAACACCGTCTCGGCAGGTTTCGAGGGTGGACAGATGCCGTTGCACATGCGGCTGCCGAAGCTCAAGGGCTTCAAGAACCGCAACAAGACGCCTTTCCAGGTCGTCAGCGTGCAACGTCTCGGCGAATTGTTCCCCGACGGTGGACAGATCGGCGTGGATGAACTGGTCGCAGCCGGTGCGGTGCGTAAGAATCAGCCGGTGAAGATTCTGGGTACCGGAGAGCTCTCCGTGGCATTGAACGTGTCGGCGAATGCCTTCTCGGCAACTGCCAAGGAGAAGCTGTCAGCCGCGGGTGGTTCCGCGGTCGAGGTCTGATCTCACCGTGCAACTGTCAGCGTTCGGCTCGGCGCTTCGCACTCCTGACCTGCGGAAGAAGATTCTCTTCACGCTGGCCCTGATTGCGATTTACCGCTTTGGCGCTGTCGTGCCCACTCCCGGAGTGGACTACTCGGCAATCGGCAAGTGCATCACCCTGACTCAGGACAACTCGCTCTATGGGTTGGTCAACCTGTTCTCCGGTGGTGCATTGCTGCGTTTGTCGGTGTTCGCGCTCGGGATCATGCCGTACATCACCGCCAGCATCATCATTCAGTTGCTGGTCGTGGTGATTCCGCGACTGGAAGCGTTGAAGCAAGAAGGCCAAGCTGGCCAAGCAAAGCTGACGCAGTACACGCGTTACCTGACGATCGGGCTGGCGATTCTGCAGTCCACGACGATCCTCACCCTGGCCCGTACCCCAGGTCGACTGTTCCAAGGGTGCAGCGAGCAACTAATCCCGAACCAGTCCATTCCGCTGATCATCTCGATGGTCATCTGTCTGACGGCTGGTACCGCTGTGATCATGTGGTTCGGCGAACTCATCACCGACAAGGGAATCGGCAACGGTATGTCGCTGCTGATTTTCGCGTCCATCGTGGCCACCATGCCTGGACAGTTCGCCAACATCTTCACCTCCAAGGGCGGTTTCACCTTCGCGCTAGTGATTGCCGTGGGCATCCTGGTGATCGCAGCCGTGGTCTACGTGGAGCAAGCGCAACGTCGTATCCCGGTCCAGTACGCCAAGAAGATGGTCGGCTCCAAGCAGTACGGCGGTGCCTCGACCTACATCCCGTTGAAGGTCAACATGGCCGGTGTTATCCCGGTCATCTTCGCGTCCTCACTGCTCTACATTCCGTACCTACTCGTGACGTTGACGGGATCGCAGTCGAAGTGGGCGCTATGGATCTCGCAGAACCTGCAGAACGGCACCGAGACCTGGTACATGGTCTTCTACTTCTTCCTGATCCTTGGATTCGCCTTCTTCTACGTGGCCATCACGTTCAATCCGGTGGAAGTCGCGGACAACATGAAGAAGTACGGCGGGTTCATCCCCGGAATCCGTGCAGGCCGACCAACCGCTGAATACCTCGACTACGTATTGACGCGATTGACCGTCCCCGGATCGATCTACCTGGCGATCATTGCGATTCTGCCGTTCATCGCCTTTGGTGGTCTTGGCCTTGGCCAGAGCTTCTTGTTCGGTGGCACCAGCCTGCTCATCATGGTGGGCGTTGGCCTGGACACGGTGAAGCAGTTGGAATCGCAGTTACAACAACGCAACTACGAGGGCTTCCTTCGGTAATTGGGAGCCGCCTCGTCACCGCGGACGGCGTTCTCGGTCGGCTTGCCTGCAATTTGCAGGCGGCGCTCCCTGCGGCCTTGTCCGCGTCAACGCTTCGGCTCCAATTCCAGTCTTATAAACATAAATGTGCGTAATAAACATAAACGTGCGTAATAAACATAAACGTGCGTACGGAGTGTTGATCGCACGCACTTTTGTAGGCGGCGCTTGCTCCGCCTTGGATCTGGCACCGCCAGTTCCAGCGAAGTCTGAGTAATAGGTTTCCGGTGTCAGCTGGCAGGCGGCGCTCCCTGCGGCCTGTCTGCGTCAACGTTTTCGGCGCTCAATGTGCGGCATTGCGCTAATAATTTCTGAAAGCGGACTCTTTGCAGAGACCCAGTTCGCCGCGTCCACGTGGATGCATCTGGCCAATTCGACTGCGGAGTGCAAGTCTTGTTGCAGGTCGCGTCTATGCAGAGGCTCATGGTGGGCAGCTCGGTTTCTGACAAACGTCAGGCGGTCCATGTGCGATTCCACGCAAGCTCGTCGTTTGCTGATATCTGCAGGGCCATTGGGAAAGCCGTTAGAGAGTGCAGGGATCCACAGCGTGGTTAGGTAGCGGCTGGCGACTAGGTATCTCCAAAATCCCAACGAAAGTTCCGCAATGATTTTGCCGTGGGAAGGGAGCGTCTTGCTTCGCGTCGCCCGTGATGCAGCTATGTGAAGATCGCTGGTTCCTTTCTGGTCGAGCGGAGCCGACTCAAACCAGCTTGTCTCACCCCTATCAATCGCCCACTTCGTCAGGTGAGTGTCCATTGCATTTCTCGCTAAGACCTCGACCATCCCAACGGTCTGGAGAACACCTGCCGACGCCTGCATGTTCCACTCGTAGAGTTCGAAGCTGCGAAACAGATCGTTTTTGGCGGCTTTCCGGTAGGAGCTCATTCGCTGGTTGCTTAAGAGCTTCTCGATAACGCGATAGTCCCAAGGCGGAGGTTTAAGGCTTGACACAACGAATTCCTTCCGCAAGAGTTGAAAACGAAGACCCCGGAACGATCACTGGCCCTGGCCACATCGCCGGGGTTTCGTTCGTGAGAGTGATGCTTGCTGTGAGGTTGTGGTTTGAAATACGAAGCCAAATTTTCAAACTAGATGATCAGCTCAGGGTTGGGTGCAGGTAGTCGCTTGTGGACAAGCGGGCCTAAAGCGCTAGCTGGGTGGCACAGGCGAGCCACTTCCTGTCAGGTTGGCTAGGCTCAACACGTTTCACGTTTCGCTACTGAAGGGTCACACGATGCGCCTCGTTCTGATGGGTCCTCCCGGTGCCGGCAAGGGCACGCAAGCTGCCGTTATCTCGGAGAAGCTCGATATCCCACATATTTCGACGGGTGAGATCTTCCGCGCGAACGTCGGCGAGGGCACTGAACTTGGCGTCAAGGCCAAGGAATACATGGACAAGGGTGAGTACGTCCCGGACGAGATCACCAATGCGATGGTCGCGGATCGTTTGGCTCAGCCGGATACAGACAATGGTTTCCTGCTGGACGGTTACCCCCGCACCCTGGATCAGGTTGGTGAACTGCGCACCATCCTCGAAGGGTTGGGCACTCCGCTGGACAAGGTCGTTGAGATCACCGCAGACACTGATGCTGTTGTGGAACGCCTCCTCGCCCGTGCGGAGAAGGAAGGCCGCGCGGACGACACCGAAGAGGTCATCCGTCGCCGCATGGAGATTTACGCCGAACAGACCGAACCCTTGGTCAACGTTTATGAAGGCGAAGGTCTGCTGGTCAAGGTCGATGGCATGGGTTCCGTCGATGAGGTATCCGAGCGTTTGCTCACCGCCCTGGACGCTTAATTACTCATCCGGTGGCCGACGACGAACTGCCGCCGTGGCTGCATCAGGTCGATGATGACGTCATCACGATTTCGGTGCGCCTCGTTCCACGTGCCTCACGGGCGCAAGTGATCGGTACACATGGCGACGATCTGCGGATCAGCGTGACTGCTCCGCCAGAAGACGGCAAAGCGAATAAGGCGTTGGTGTCGTTGTTGGCGAAGACTCTAGGAGTTGCCCGATCCAGGGTGGAACTCGCATCTGGTCACGCGTCCCGATCCAAGGTGGTCGCTATTGCGGGTCTGGACGCAGCAGAAGTCCGGCGAATAATGGATCAGTCGCAGACCTAAGACGCAATCTCGTGTTAGCAGGATTTCTGGCCGAGTTTTGCTGAGCGGCTGTCGGTGTATTGGTAAGTGTCGCCGTCGTAGGTGTATGTGGTGGTCACACCGTCGAAGCTGCCTCGTCCAGATCTGGTGGTGCCGATTCGTAACACGAGTTCATATGTTTGGTTAGCAGCGATTTCTGCGCCGATGGCTGGGATCCGCTTGTCCCATTGGTAAGCGGGAGCGAGATAGTCCGCTGGGTTGATAGGCCACTCGTCGATCAGTGTGCGTCCAGGTGGCACTTCTCCTGGTACGAGCACTGAGTCGTATAACGAAACGTTGTGAGCGTTGACCAACTTGATGTTTTGAATGCGCACTCCAGAGGTTCCAGAGTTTGTCAACGTCCGTGCTCCAAAGGCATTTTGACGTTTACCCCAAGATGCGCATGACTCAACCGGATCGAAGGTACCGACCGTTTCCACCGTATTGATCGGGCCATCAGTTGGTAGAGATCCTTGCGTGTCTGTAGGTCGGCAACCGGCAAGGGCGAGCAAAACGAGTATTGAAAAACCCCATCGGCTGCAGGCTTGAGAAAGCGTGGTCATCCGATGACAACCGTTCGCCCTGGGTTCGATAAGGCTGAACCGAAATAACCGCACACTCGCACGGTTTGTTCACGTTTCCGAGGTTTAACGGTGACCCTAACGGCTTGACTGTAGCCAGCGCGAGAGGTCAGGTTGACGACTCCGGCGATTGAGGCACCCTTTAGCGTGGTACTGGCTACTCCACGAGTTACTGAATTTCCAAGACCATATTTGATCTTTCCGCTACAACGAGTACTCACGTTAATGCCTTTTGTACTGGGTCGTTTCCTGCTGGTGGTGGACAGGTCGCCGCCGTTGAAACCCTCAGGTCGCCATTCCTCCCACTGGCGATCTTTGACGATGGGGCGATCGCCCTGCCAGTAGACAACTTTCTGGCGCAGTCGCCATTTGACGTAATACCCCTTTGTGCGGGCCATCTTGGTTCCAACCCCAACCAGAGGCGCGAGAGGGATTTCCACTCCGGAGTCGATCGTTCGAGTGGCCTGCTGACTAAATGAGACTTGACCTTTATAAGAGAACTTGATGCCTACACCCAGAGTTGCTGTACCGGAGGCGGTGAACTTCAGAGCTGCTACCCCTTTGGAAGTGGCAGATCGCAACTGGCCGAGGGTAACGGCAGGGCCGCTTTCGGCAAGTTTGGTGTAACGGACCGCTCCGTAGGTTGGTGCGCTGCTTGCTCGTGTGGTGTTTGTGGACTTGAGTTCGACCGTCACATCCGAAGGCGTGGAATTGGAGGATCGTGACGACAGCTTGATCAGTTGACTGTGGGTGAAGAAACGGTTCACTTCCGTATACCCGGGTGCGCTGACTCTCATTTCTAGCGAGGAATTGCTGCCTGGGTTGAGCGAACTCCCTGTGTGAAAGCGACCACCATCGTTGGTGGCTCCCTTCGCCACGATGTGGGGTTGATAAGACTGCCCCACCCGCATCTGGCGGATGCTTTTCTCAGAAGCCAGTTTGACGATAGACACCGTCGCGCCAGGGATGGATCGCCCAGTGGAATCGACGACGTGCAAAGCCATGCCTGTTGTGGCATTTGCGGGAGAGGCCAGCCCGGTGACGGCACCAAACGAAAGGGCCCCTGCGGTCACTGATGCTGCACACAGTTGAGATAAAGACACTGGTACTACTCGCCTCCTGAAGGTCGCCCGTACAAGATCATGAACGGGGGGACACTAGCAGCGCCCCTTGTTCGCGCGGCGGATTAACAGCGGCGGCGTGTTTGACGTTCCGGCGGCTGATGGAAAGGTGACTAAGACGCGGCGACCACTTCGCGGGCTCGTTCAATAGCCGCGGGGGTGCTGTCGAACAGGCTGCCGTTGATGCGCAGTTCTTCGGCAATTCCGGTTGCTTCCAGTAGTGGCAGGAATCGTTGAGGAAGTCCCGAGACGAACACCGTGATCCCTCGATGCTGGAGATCATGGATGGTTCCTGTCAGTACTGATGCGCCAGTGGCGTCCAATGACGTCACATGAGACAAGCGCAGAACAGCCACTCGAATCGTGCTTAATTCCGACAGCTCTACCAATGCCGTGTGCGCGACACCGAAGAACAAAGGTCCGTCGAAACGGAAAGCGGCAATGTGCTCGTCGAGTAGTGAGTGCTCTTCGTCGCGAGAGGATTCAGTAGCGGCTTGTGCAACATCGAGTTCCGTCAACTCTGCCGAACGTGCCATATGGCGCAAAGCGAAACCGCCAGCCGCGATGATCCCCAAAATCACTGCCGTCGCCAGATCGAGTACGACGGTTGCAACAAAAGTCACCAGGAATACAACCGCGTCGCTGCGACTGGCCTGGAACAAGCTCCGAATGTTGGAAGCGTCGACCATCCGCACGGCAGTCGCGATCAGGACGCCACCCAAAGCGGCCAGCGGAATCAACGCCACCAACCATGACAACGCCAGCACGACGACCAGCAAAACCACGGAATGAATGACTGCAGCCAGTCGTGAACGGGCACCTGTGCGGACATTGACGGCGGTGCGCGCGATGGCGGCTGTCGCTGGCATTCCACCGAACAGCGGACTTGCCAGGTTGGCGATTCCTTGGCCGAATAGCTCGCGATCTGGATCGTGGTGATTGGAAACCGTCATGGCGTCAGCTGCCGTTGCGGACAACAGGCTTTCCAAAGCCGCCAGAGCGGCGACGGCGACTGCCGGCATAACTAGCGCCTTGAGATCAACGCCAGAGAACTCGGGTAGCTGGGGAGCGGGTAGATGGTCGGGCAATGCACCGATAGTGGGTGCGGGAATTTCTTGCCACCACACGATTAACGTGACAACTGAAATGGCAATGAGAGCAATGGGGATTGATGGCCGGACGTGACGTTTGGCTGAGACGAGGATTGCGACCGCCACCAAACCGGCAATGACCACCGGCGCCCATTGTGGATGGTTGAACCACTGGGTCAGCGCATGGCCAGCGGCGGCAATAACACCTTCTTGTTGGGCTGGTTGACCTAAGAAACTTGGAACTTGTTGCAAAGCGATGATGACTGCGATCCCCAAGGTGAAGCCTTCGACCACAGGAAGTGGCACATAGCGCACGTACCGACCAAGACCAGCGATCGCCATGAGTACCAACAGAATTCCGGCGATCAGTCCCACGATGAAGATGCCCTGAATCCCTTGTGCGGCAACGATCGGGACGAGCACTACCGTCATGGCTCCGGTTGGCCCAGAAACCTGAACGTTGCTTCCGCCAAAGAGAGCGGCCAACACACCCGCGATGATGGCTGTCGCGAGTCCAGCTGTTGCACCCAGTCCCGAGGTGATGCCGAACGCCAGGGCCAGCGGCAAGGCAACGACTCCCACCGTGATACCTGCCACCAGGTCTCGGCGCGGGGCAGTGCGCATTTGCGTGTAGTCGGACTTTCGTGGGGCCACCGACTTCAGTCGGTCAAGTAACCAAGTTGCAGACCGAGCAACAGAAACCTGCTCACTCAAGATGCAGACCGAGTTTTAGCTGGAGTGAGGTCGTCGACGAGTTGAACCGTGTCACCGGCGTGTGACTGCAGAATCACGCGCGCTGCCCGCAACAATTCTTCGACCTCAGGCAACGCAAGGGAGTAGACCACTTCGCCATTGACGCGACTACGGGTCACCAACCCGGCCAAGCGAAGCTTGGCCAGTTGTTGGGACAGGCTCGCGGCCTCAATGCTGATTCCTGCCAGTAGCTCGTGTACCGGCTTGTCGCCCTCGGCCAGGAGTTCCAACACTCGGATTCGAGCGGGGTGGCCCAACATTCGAAAAAAGTCGGCCTTGGCTCGGTACAAGGGGATAGGCATAAAGCTCCTCAAGACTTGCAGAAATGCGCAACTCTGCAAGTATGCTCGTTTGCTCCGATTCTGACAACGAGGACGTGCTTATCGGCCCAGTAGACTTGTCAGATGCGTCTCCGACGATCCAAGTTCGAACTCAAGACACCTGAACAGTTCGAGCGAATGCGTGCTGCGGGGCTGGTTGTTGCCGATGCGTTGGCTGCGACAAAAGCTGCTGTCGCTCCTGGGGTGACCACCCTGGAACTCGACAAGATCGCCGAAACGGTGATCCGCGATGCGGGTGCCACCCCCAGCTTTCTCGGCTACAACGGCTTTACCGGCAGCATCTGTGTGTCAGTTAATGAAGAGATCGTGCACGGGATTCCAGGGTCGCGCGTACTAGAAGAAGGCGACTTAGTGTCCATCGACTGCGGTGCGATCGTGGACGGATGGCATGGCGACTCAGCCATCACGGTTGGAGTAGGCCAGTTATCAGCGGCAGATCAGGCGCTATCCGATATCACTGAAGCGGCCATGTGGGCGGGACTTAAGGCGGCACGGGCAGGCAACCACCTGGGAGATATCGGTGCTGCGGCCCAGGCTGTTGTTGAAGCCGATGCCCATCCGTACGGAATCGTTGTTGACTACGTGGGTCATGGGATTGGCTCGCAGATGCATATGGATCCCAACGTTCCCAACGTCGGCACGCCGGGCAGTGGTCCAGAACTCGTCGTGGGAATGGCGCTGGCCATTGAACCGATGATCACGATGGGATCGGCAGATTCCATCGAGCTTGAGGACGGCTGGACAGTGGTGACCGAAGATGGTCAACGGGCGAGCCACTGGGAACACACCGTGGCCATCACCGCCGATGGCCCCTGGGTGACGACCTCCCCAGAGGGTGTTCGCCTGTAGGGCTAGCTGCCGGACAAGTTGGGGTCGCGCCAGGTGCGCTCGAACGGAAGCCGCCACGCATGCGGAGCGATGAGTTGATGAATCGCGTTGGGTCCCCTGCAGCGGCTCCATGCTGCGAAAGACCTTGTTCTTCTCTTCACTGATGGGATCTGGTTCCAGCGATCTGAGATTTTCCCTCGCCCATGTGATTTGGCCAACCCGGGGTTTTCAGAAGATCTGCTGTGTCCTATGCTTGGTAGTCGGTTCGTCGTGTGTTTCTGATCCACTCGTTCGTCAACCCAACCCTCGAAGGTTCCTTTGGACCTTGCGCGCGTTCGCGCGTGTGTGGGAACGGGCGATGAATTGGACACAAAACGGACCAACGATCGAGAGGGAGTGCAGGACTGCATGGCCAAAAAAGAAGGTGCTATCGAACTTGAGGGCACCATCGTTGAGTCCCTACCCAACGCAATGTTCCGGGTAGAGCTCGATAACGGCCACAAGGTTCTGGCACACATCTCCGGGAAGATGCGAATGCACTACATCCGCATCCTGCCCGACGATCGAGTGGTCGTGGAGCTCTCGCCCTACGACTTGACCCGGGGACGCATCGTCTACCGGTACAAGTGAGCAGAAGTACTGGCAGGAAGAATCGATGAAGGTCAATCCGAGCGTCAAGAAGATCTGTGACAAGTGCAAGGTGATTCGTCGCCACGGCCGAGTCATGGTGATCTGCGAGAACCCGCGACACAAGCAGCGCCAAGGCTAAATAGCCCGCGCTCCACAGACACAACTGAATGCACGCTGCGTCATCCGACCCTCGACTCACGTCGAGACGACACCCCTGGTGCGAAGGCTGGGGACCGAACCGGATATCCGATTCGGAACGATGATGCATCGACACCCTTCGCCCACATCAAGAAAGCAGGAATCGTTGCCACATGGCACGACTAGTAGGTGTTGACCTCCCCCGCGACAAGCGGCTCGAGGTTGCTTTGACCGCCATTTATGGCGTCGGGCGCTCCCGTTCACAAGAAGCATTGGCCGCCACCGGCGTAGACCCCAACCAGCGGGTCAAGGACGTCCCAGAATCAGATCTGGTCAAGCTTCGCGATTACATCGAGGCGAACTTCCAAATCGAAGGTGACCTTCGACGTGAAGTTGCTGGCGATATTCGCCGCAAGGTTGAAATCGGTTCGTACCAAGGACTCCGCCACCGTCGTGGCCTGCCGGTCCGTGGTCAGCGCACCCATACCAACGCACGTACCCGCAAGGGTCCCCGCAAGACCGTTGCTGGAAAGAAAAAGGCCGTTAAGTAGTCCGCTAGGTCCTAGCGCGTTGCACGCGTGAAAGAAGCGGACCGACCACCTCATAGGAGAAATCAGGCGAATGCCTCCACAGAACAAAGGCGCCAAGAAGGTTCGGCGCAAAGAGAAGAAGAACGTGGCTCACGGCCACGCTCACATCAAGAGCACGTTCAACAACACGATCGTGTCCATCACGGACCCGTCCGGTGCAGTGATCGCTTGGTCGAGTTCCGGCCAGGTCGGCTTCAAGGGTTCGCGTAAGTCGACCCCTTACGCCGCCCAGATGGCAGCCGAAGTTGCTGCCCGTCAGGCGATGGAACACGGCATGCGCAAGGTTGACGTGTTCGTCAAGGGTCCCGGCTCTGGCCGAGAGACCGCTATCCGTTCATTACAGGCCACTGGCCTGGAGGTCGGCGCAATTGCCGACGTGACCCCTGTCGCCCACAACGGTTGCCGCCCGCCCAAGCGGCGCCGGGTCTGATTGAGAAGGGATCGAATCATGGCTCGTTACACCGGTCCTGACTGCAAGCGTTGCCGTCGCGAGAAGACCAAGCTCTACCTCAAGGGTTCCAAGTGCTACACGGACAAGTGCCCGATCGAAAGCCGTCCGTTCCCACCTGGTGATCACGGACGTGCTCGCACCAAGGAATCTGAGTACTTGCTGCAGATGCGTGAGAAGCAGAAGTGCGCGCGTATCTACGGAGTGCTGGAGAAGCAGTTCCGTAACTACTACGACGAGGCAAACCGCCACCAGGGCAAGACGGGTGAAAACCTGCTCACCATCCTGGAAAGCCGATTGGACAACGTCGTGTACCGCGGTGGCTTTGCCAAGAGTCGCGACATGGCGCGCCAACTGGTTCGTCACGGCCACATCACCGTCAACGGTCGCAAGGTGGACATTCCGTCCTACCGCGTGACCGCCAACGACATCGTTGAGGTGCGTGGCAAGTCCCGCGAGATGACGCCGTTCGTCGTGGCCCACGCCGAGTCCGAGGAGCACAACGCTCCAGCTTGGCTCGAGGTCATCCCGAACCGGATGCGCATCCTCGTACACCAACTGCCTACCCGTGAACAGATTGATACTCAGATCACCGAGCAGCTCATCGTCGAGCTGTACTCCAAGTGATCTGCTGCCCTAGACCGACAACCACTCACTGTCCATATCGATCTATGGCGTCATATAGAGGGCGCCGTCGAGAGGAATCACCGTGCTGATTGCACAACGTCCCACCCTGGTTGAAGAGACCGTTTCGGATTACCGTTCCCGCTTTGTACTTGAGCCGCTGGAGCCTGGCTTCGGCTACACGCTCGGCAACTCGCTGCGCCGGACCCTGCTTTCCAGCATTCCCGGTGCCGCTGTCACCAGTGTTCGTATCGATGGAGTTCAGCACGAGTTCTCCACCATCGAAGGCGTGACGGAAGATGTTGTCGACATCATCCTCAACATCAAGGAACTGGTCGTCTCCTCCGAGGTTGACGAGCCCGTGACCATGTACCTGCGCAAGGAAGGTCCGGCCGACGTCACTGCTGCTGACATCGCCCCGCCTGCTGGCGTTGAGATCCACAATCCGGACCTGCACATCGCCACGGTTAACGGCAAGGGTCGCCTGGAGATCGAACTCGTGGTCGAGCGTGGCCGCGGTTACGTGTCCGCCAACCAGAACAACGCCGGTCAGGAAATCGGTCGCATTCCAGTCGACTCGATCTACTCGCCAGTGCTCAAGGTGACCTACAAGGTTGAGGCCACTCGTGTCGAGCAGCGCACCGACTTCGACCGCCTGGTCGTTGATGTCGAGACCAAGCCCGGCATGGCTCCCCGCGACGCGGTTGCATCCGCAGGTAAGACACTGGTGGAACTGTTCGGCCTGGCTCGTGAACTCAACGTCGAAGCCGAGGGCATCGACATCGGTCCGTCGCCGGCTGACACCTTCATGGCCGAGCAGATGAACATGCCGATCGAGCAGTTGGATCTGACTGTCCGTTCGTACAACTGCCTGAAGCGCGAAGGCGTTCACACCGTTGGTGAACTGCTGGGTCGCTCCGAAGCTGACCTGATGGATATCCGTAACTTCGGTCAGAAGTCGATTGACGAGGTCAAGGCGAAGCTGGTTTCGCTCGGCCTGTCACTCAAGGACAGCCCGCCCGGATTCGACCCGGCAGCTGCTGTCTTTGCCTACGACGACTCCGATGCCGCTTACCCCGAGGACGAGCAGCTCTAACCGGCTGCCACGTCCAACTGATTCAAGGAGAAAGACATGCCTACGCCCACCAAGGGCCCTCGGCTCGGAGGGGGACCGGCTCACGAACGCTTGATGCTGGCCAACCTGGCAACAGCACTGTTCGAGCATGGTCGCATCACCACCACGCAGGCTAAGGCGAAGCGTGTGCAGCCACTGGCAGAGCGCATGATCACCTTCGCCAAGCGCGGTGACCTCAGCGCTCGACGCCGAGTGCTGACCGTGATTCGCGATAAGTCTGTGGTGCACGAACTCTTCACCGAGATCGGCCCGCGTTACTCCACTCGCCAGGGCGGATACACCCGCATCACCAAGCTGGGTCCGCGCAAGGGCGATAACGCTCCGATGGCGCTGATTGAGTTGGTCGAGCCGTTGAGCGAGCAGGCTGTTGCTGAGGCGGAAGCCGCTGCTAAGCGTGCCGCCAAGGAGCGCGACGCACGCGAGAAGGCGGAAGCTGCTGCAGCCGCAAAGGCAACCGCTGAAGCTGACGAGGCGGTCCAGGCTGAAGATGCTGACGCAGAAGCTGCCGATGCCACCGAAGCTGTCAGTGATTCAGCGACGGACGCTGCTGAAGCAGTCGATGCGGATGCCGCAGTTGAGGCTGACGCGGATACCGCTGAAGACGCTGATGGTGCCACCGAACCTCGCGCTGAGAGTTCCGATGACCCAGCAGAAGGCGCAGACGACGAGTCCGCAGAGAAGTAGTTCGTCACCGCCACCTGCCATGATCCGGCTCCGGCTGGACGTGGCATATGACGGGACGGATTTTCATGGCTGGGCTCGACAGCCCGGCCTGAGAACTGTTCAAGCAGAAATCGAACAGGCGCTCGCGACCGTCCTACGGTTACCGCAGATCCCGCTTGCAACGTGTGCAGGACGGACCGACGCTGGCGTGCATGCAACCGGACAAGTCGTTCATGTTGATATTCCGACGCAGTCCATCGATGCCTTAGTCGATGCTGATGTTCATCACCTTGCTCGACGGCTCAATCGGTTCCTCCCTGACGACCTGGTCATCACCGGGTCGATCATTGCGGCGGCCGGATTTGATGCTCGGTTTTCCGCGCTATCCCGGCAGTACGTCTATCTGATTCACGACGGTCAAGAACCGTTGTCGCCGCTGCTTCGTCGGACGGTATTGAGTTACGGCCACGCGGTTGAGGTCGAATTAATGCAACAGGCTGCACAACGTGTGATCGGAACCCACGACTTTGCGGGGTTCTGTCGTCAGCGTGAGGGCGCCACCACAATCCGAACCATCCTGACGGCGGATTGGCAACGACAGTCCGACGGAATTGCCCGACTAGAACTTTCCGCTGACGCTTTTTGTCATTCGATGGTTCGTTCGCTGGTGGGCGCGATGCTTGCCGTAGGGGAGGGGCGCTGGAGTCTGGAACGGTTCACTGATCAGCTCAGTGCAGTCGATCGGGCCGGAATCACAGTGGTCCGACCGCATGGACTTGTGCTGCAATCAGTGACCTATCCGCCAGATAATGATCTCGCCGCACGGGCTGAACAGACTCGCGCACGTCGAACGATCAATGAACTAAGGAGCCCGTGATGGCTGATCCGGGACACACGATCACCGTGACTCGTGAAGTGGACGCCCCGGTCGAGGCTGTGTGGCAGATCGTCACAGATATTCCCGGCAGTGTTGACCGCTTGTCCTCTATCGAGTCAGTCGAGATCCTGTCCGACGATCACACCTATCGTCCGGGACTGCGCTGGAAAGAAACTCGTCGAGTGTTTGGCTCCCAGGAAACCCTGGAACTGTGGGTCGAAGACGTTCAGGCGCCGAGTAGCACCGTTATTCGGGCTGACGATGATGGTGCCGAATACACCACGACCTTCACGTTGGCACCCAGCAAACAAGGTCGTCGCACCCGAATCGTGATTGTCTTTGGGGCACACACACCAGACGCTGGGTTGATGGCCAAGCTCACCTGGATGATGTTCGGCTTTGTAGGAGGCGAGTTCACCAAGCGCATGCTGCGCAAGGATCTCGACGAGATCGCTACTGCTGCCGGTGAACAGAAGAAACCCGCCAAATCCGTGAAGGCAGAAAAGAAGGACAACAAGCAGGCCCGTCGAAAGCTACGTGGGGAAGTGGACGCCGAGCGAGATCCAGTCGCGGATAAGGATAAGAAGGCTCCCAAGGCCTCAACCGCCAAAAAGACGACGGCTAGGGCGAAGCGGAAATCGACTCCAACAGCAGGGAATAAGAAGACTCCCGGCAAACCGTGACCTGGATCGCGTCGATACCCCTTTGACCGGCTCAACAACCGGCAGGTACTCTTGTGTAGTTGCGCTGTTTTCCACCCCAGCACTCTCCGGGCCTTCCCGGTTAAGTGCTGCGTCTGATGGCATTGACCATGAGGCAAGGACACGCGTGTAAGACCAGACAGACCATCTAGGCCACGGCCTGGACCAACTCGTGAGAAATGAAGGCTTGACTCGTGCGTACGTACAGCCCCAAGGCCACCGAAGTGACCCGTGAGTGGCACGTCATTGATGCCACTGATGTTGTGCTCGGTCGTTTGGCAACCCAGGCCGCGACTTTGCTGCGCGGCAAGCACAAGCCGACGTTCGCTCCCCACGTTGATACCGGCGACTTCGTCATCATCATCAACGCGGAGAAGATCGCTCTTTCTGGCGCAAAGCGTGAGCAGAAGATGGACTACCGTCACTCCGGTTACCCGGGTGGTCTGACCGCGACTCCGTACTCGGAACTGCTGGAAAACAACCCGCGTCGCATGGTGGAAAAGGCCGTTGCCGGAATGCTGCCTCACAACCGCTTGGGCAATCAAATGATTCGCAAGCTCAAGGTGTACGCCGGCCCGGATCATCCCCATGCTGCCCAGCAGCCCGTTGAATTTGAAATCACTCAGGTCGCCCAGCCGGCTCGCGCCACGGCTAAGGCCTGATCCCAGCTACCGCACTGCCAGTCTGTGAGAGGAACACCGCAATCGTGACCGACGTCGAAGTCGAAGTCGAAGTAGACGAAGAAGAACTAACCAGCTACACCTCGGAATCTGCACCGTCCACCGGTGCGACCGAGGCGGTGTCTCGTCCGGCCCGTACCGCACCCGGTTCAGCCACCGGTCGTCGCAAGCAGGCCATTGCCCGCGTGCGATTGATCCCCGGCAGCGGCAACTGGACGATCAATGGCCGCAGCCTGGAGGAGTACTTCCCCAACAAGGTGCACCAGCAGATCGTGAACGAGCCGCTGCGCACTGTTGAGGCCGAAGGTCAGTACGACGTCATCGCCAACCTCACTGGTGGCGGAGTCGGCGGCCAGGCAGGGGCCCTTCGCTTGGGTATCGCTCGTTGCCTGAACGAGATCGATGAAGAAGCCAACCGTCCCGGTTTGAAGAAGGCCGGTTACCTGACTCGCGATCCGCGTGCCAAGGAACGTAAGAAGTACGGCCTGAAGAAGGCCCGTAAGGCTCCGCAGTACAGCAAGCGCTAAATCGCACCGGCACGCACGGAGTCGCGTCAATGGGTCGTCTGTTCGGCACCGATGGAGTCCGTGGTTTGGCTAATGACCAGATCACGGCTGAGCTTGCGCTGCAATTAGCCGATGCGGCTGCCCGAGTATTTACTCAGCATCTTGAGCCGGGTTCCGCGCAGCGTCCGCTTGCCGTCGTTGGTCGAGATCCGCGCGCATCTGGAGAGTTCCTGGAAGCTGCTGTTGCGGCAGGACTGGCAGGTGCTGGAGTCGACGTGATTCGGGTGGGTGTGTTGCCCACTCCTGGCGTTGCCTACCTGACCGGACATACCAAGGCGCATTTCGGCGTCATGCTGTCTGCATCCCACAACCCGATGCCAGATAACGGGATCAAGTTCTTTGCTGCGGGTGGACACAAGCTGGACGATGACATCGAGGACGAGATTGAAGCCGCGATTGGTCATGACTGGCAACGCCCGACCGGGGAAGCAGTAGGTCGAATCTCGGATCGCCCTGACCTGGCTGAGGCGTATGTCCAACATCTCGATTCGGCCATCAACGTCAGTCTGGATGGACTGCATGTAGTCGCGGACTGTGCCAATGGTGCAGCCAGCTCTGTCGGCCCTGCCGCTTATGAGGCGGCCGGGGCCACGGTCACCGCAATCCATGCCGATCCCGATGGCCTCAACATCAATCAGGACTGTGGATCCACGCACCTGGGAGATCTACAGCAGGCCGTCAAAGATGCTGGTGCCGATATTGGGCTCGCCCATGATGGCGACGCCGACCGTTGCTTGGCCATCGATGCCGAAGGCAACGTGGTTGATGGCGACCAGATCCTGGCGATCCTCGCCCTCGCACTCAAAGACGCTGGGCATCTAACGAACAACACCCTCGTCACCACGGTGATGTCCAACCTGGGGCTAAAGCTGGCGATGCGGGATGCCGGGATCGATCTGGTGGAGACGGCGGTAGGTGACCGCTACGTGCTGGAGGCCATGCGCCAGGACAATCACGTGATCGGGGGAGAACAGTCCGGCCATGTTGTGCTCTCCGAGTTCGCCACCACTGGTGATGGTGTCCTCACCGGGCTGATGCTTGCCGCGCGGATGGCAGAAACCGGCAAGTCCCTGGCTGACCTTGCTGGCGTGGTCCACAAGCTCCCGCAGGTACTCATCAACGTCACGGGAGTGGATCGCACGGCGGTCAAGAACGAGGCAATTGACATCGCGGTTAGCCAGGCCACAGATGAACTGGGCGAAACCGGGCGCGTCTTGCTGCGTCCGTCCGGAACTGAGCCCGTCGTCCGAGTGATGGTGGAGGCTCCCACCCACGATCTGGCTCAAGAAGTTGCCGATCGCCTAGCAAAAGTTGTTGCTGAGGCTATTCCTGTGGCGTGATGCCCACGCGTGGGGCATTGAGTTCGCCCTAAACTGTCGCGCATGTGTGGAATCGTCGGCTACGTCGGCCAAAAGCAGGCCCTGGAAGTTGTGGTCGAGGGTCTTCGTCGACTCGAATACCGCGGTTACGATTCAGCAGGAGTTGCCGTCGTCAGTGACGGGGAACTGCAGACCCGTAAGCGAGCAGGCAAGTTAGCCAACCTTGAGCAATTGCTGGGGTCTGATCCACTACCGGGTTCCACAATCGGAATTGGACATACCCGTTGGGCGACGCATGGTGCCCCCAATGACGAGAATGCCCATCCGCATATTTCCGACGATGGTCGAGTCGCGATCATCCACAACGGAATCATCGAGAACTTCGCCGAACTACGTGAGGAACTCACCAAGGATGGCGTGGACCTGTTGTCCGAGACGGACTCCGAGGTTGTTGCTCACCTCGTTGCCCGACAACTCAAGGCACAGCCCGGCGATCTGGTTGAAGCTGTCCGGGCAGTGGTTAGCCGTTTGACCGGAGCCTTCACCTTGGTGATTGCCGATGCGGACTTCCCCGATCTCGTGGTGGGGGCTCGCCGGAACTCTCCCCTCGTGGTGGGAGTCGGTGAGGGAGAGAACTTTCTTGCGAGTGATGTCGCGGCGTTCATCGCCCATACCCGAGAGGCGATCGAACTCGGTCAAGACCAGATCGTCGTGCTCACCCCAGATGCCATCGACGTCATCAACTTTGATGGCAGCAAAGCCGATGTCACCCCGTTCACCGTCACCTGGGATGCCAGTGCAGCAGAGAAGGGTGGCTACGACCTGTTCATGCTCAAGGAGATTGATGAACAGCCCCGCGCTGTCGCTGACACCTTGCGTGGACGAATCGACGACGCTGGTCGGTTGCAACTGGACACGTTGACTCTCAGCGATGAAGAACTACGAGACATCAGCAAGGTCGTCATCATCGCGTGTGGCACCGCCTACCACTCCGGGATGATCGCCAAGTACGCCTTGGAGCACTGGACTCGGATCCCCACCGAAGTCGAACTTGCCAGTGAGTTCCGCTACCGCGACCCCATCCTGGATTCCCGAACCTTGGTCATCGCGATCTCCCAATCTGGAGAAACGATGGACACGCTGATGGCGATGCGCCATGCCCGCGAACAAGGGTCCAAGGTTCTGGCGATTTGTAACACCCAAGGTTCCACGATTCCGCGTGAATCCGATGCGGCGGTCTACACCCATGCCGGTCCGGAAATCGCGGTCGCCAGCACGAAGGCGTTCCTTACCCAGGTCGTCGCCTGCTACCTCGTCGCGTTGTATCTGGCGCAAGTCCGAGGGGAAAAGTTCGGCGACGAGATCGCAGCCGTCGTGCGTGAACTCGATGACATGAAGGAGAAGGTAGACCTCGTTCTCGACACCACCGAAGGTGTTCGAACGTTGGCAGCAGAGTTCGCCGATGCCAGCAGCGTGTTGTTCATCGGCCGTCATGTCGGGTTCCCGGTGGCGCTGGAAGGAGCCTTGAAACTCAAGGAACTTGCCTACATGCATGCCGAAGGGTTTGCGGCTGGTGAACTCAAACATGGTCCTATCGCGTTGATCGAGCCAGGCATGCCCGTCATCGTCATCGTTCCGTCCCCATTGGGACGCGATGCCTTGCACGAGAAGATCGTCTCCAACATTCAAGAGGTTCGTGCCCGTGGCGCCGTCACCATTGTCATTGCCGAAGAAGGCGACGAAGTCGTCGTTCCGTACGCCGATCACCTGATCCGCGTCCCTGCCTGCCCCACCTTGATGCAGCCTTTGGTCTCCACCGTTCCGTTGCAGGTCTTCGCCTGTGAATTAGCCACAGTGAAGGGCCACGATGTGGACCAACCCCGCAACCTGGCAAAGAGCGTCACAGTCGAGTGACTGTTTGTTTTGCGCGGAATTCTCGTAACCGATTGCACGCCCCACGGCTGGTAGACCTGCGCCGAAATACGTGTCTTGGTCTTCCTGCCATGCGCGGTTCGCTATTGCTCGTCCGCGCTGGTGATCTGCTGGTCCCTAACGATTCCCTCGTTCTCGAAACCGCTGGGAGTACTCGGT
The DNA here is from genome assembly GCA_039812085.1 of Candidatus Nanopelagicales bacterium. GTDB lineage: Bacteria > Actinomycetota > Actinomycetes > S36-B12 > UBA10799 > JBDHZU01. Next base: position 28,204 of record JBDHZU010000004.1, read on the forward strand.
GGGCGTGAGGGCTGATGGAACGGCAACATGGGGTGTGTGAGAGCTGCGTACCGAGTCGAGGATGTGCGCGCGGCTGAACAAACGTTGTTGCAAACCCTGCCACCAGATGCGCTCATGCAGCGGGCAGCTTTTGGGTTGGCAGGCGTATGTATCCGCATATTGAAGAAGCGTCGCAGTCGTTTGGTCGGTGCCAAGGTCGTCATCTTGGTGGGAACGGGCTTCAACGGCGGAGATGCATTGTTCGCGGGTAAGAGTCTGGCCAGTCGAGGTGCGCAAGTACTAGCGATCATGACCGGCGACGAATGCCATGAAGCAGGTGCGCAGGCACTGCGCCGAGCAGGCGGGCATATCGAGAAAGCAGACATCGCTCGGCACGCAGGCAAGCTGAGTGAAGCGGACCTCATCATCGACGGGATATTGGGGATCGGTGGGAATGGAGCGTTGCATTCGCCCGCCGCAGAACTGGCCGTTGTTGCCAGAGATAGTGCTGCCCCCGTTGTTGCTGTCGATCTGCCTAGTGGAGTGGACGCGGATACCGGTGCGGTTGCTGATCCCGACCGAGTAGTGACTGCCGACGTGACCGTTACCTTCGGCTGCTTGAAGTCCGGTTTGGTGATCGCACCTGCCATGTTCCACGTCGGCAAGTTGGTCCCGATCGACATTGGTTTGACGCCGGCACTGGCCGACAAGACTCCGGCGCTCACGGTGATGAAGAAGAAGGCAGTCGCTGCGCTGCTGCCGATTGCCCAGCAAGATGACGACAAGTACACCCGTGGAGTCGTGGGCGTTGTTGCTGGCTCCGCTGCCTATCCCGGAGCAGGAATCTTGGCGACAGGATCGGCTCGTTACGGCGGGGCGGGAATGGTTCGTTACGCCGGTGAGATCCCAGAGCAAGCAGTGTCTTGGTGGCCGGAAGTTGTCGTTGCCACAGAAGGCCCAGCCGAAGCCGGTCGCGTACAAGCCTGGGTCATTGGTCCGGGCGCAGGTAAAGACACACATGCGAAAGCCGTGCTGCACGATGTGCTGGACGCGCAAGTTCCCGTGCTTATTGACGCGGACGCGCTCACGTTGGTCAGTGAGGATGACTACCTCGCTGAACGAATCCGTCGCCGTAATGACGAAGGACTGGTGACCGTACTCACCCCTCACGCCGGCGAATTCGCTCGCCTTGGCTACCCGCTACCCGCTGGGGAGCAGGCTGACCGGCTGGGTGCGGTCCGTGATGCCGCTGCGCGATTCGGTGCTGTCATCCTGCTCAAAGGAGCCAGCACAATCGTGGCCAGTCCAGAGGGAAACACCTTCGTCAACACCACGACAACCTCCGCCTTGTCCACGGCAGGCTCCGGTGACGTCTTGTCTGGATTGGCTGGTTCGATGCTCGCGCGCAACAGCGGAACTGGCCAGTTGGATAACGCCCGCGCGGCAGAAGTCGTTGCGGCCGCCGCATTCGTTCACGGTATGGCGGGTCAGATTGCAACGGGTAGTCGAGAAGGGTCAGGTGAACGGCGTCGGGAGCGTCGGCGACTCTCGGGTCGTCCAGTCACTGCCAGCGATGTCATGGCCCAGGTACCGTCAGCCATTGCCACTATTCGAAGCCCAGCCGAGTGACGACTCGTTCGGACGAGGGGAGCTGCTATGGATAACGGACCATTGTCCGTGGAGTCTGCACCGACTCCTGACGATCACTACGCTCCCCGAGCAACGGCCACGATTGACCTTGCCGCGATCGAATCCAATGTTCGCCGTCTACTTGATGCAGCATCCGGCGCTGACGTCATGGCAGTGGTGAAGGCGGACGCGTATGGACATGGACTGGTGCCGGTAGCGCGTGCATGTCGCGAAGGTGGAGCAACCTGGCTGGGAACGGCGCTGCTGTCCGAGGCTTTGGAGTTACGTGCCGCTGGGGATGAGGGCCGGTTGTTTGCCTGGTTAGCGACCCCCGGTGATTCGTTCGCCGAATGCATCCAACGAGACATCGACCTGTCCGCTTCCGCGCTCTGGATGTTGACGGAGATTGCCGCGGCAGCCAAACGCACCGGACGCACCGCGCGCGTCCACCTCAAAGTCGATACCGGTTTGGGGCGAGGTGGTACCACTGAAGCGGATTGGCCGCAGTTGCTGGCATCCGCTCGGCGATGGCAAGACGAAGGATCGATCGAGGTAGTGGGGGTGTGGTCGCACTTTGCATATGCCGACGAACCTGGCCACCCGACGATTGCGCAGGCGTTAGAAACCTTCCGCCGCAGTATCGAACTGGCGCAGGCGGCTGACTTTTCTTTGGAAGTTCGTCACATCGCGAACTCGGCAGCGACGTTGTCATTGCCAGAAAGTCACTTTGATCTGGTTCGGCCCGGTATCGCGATCTATGGCCTATCGCCTGGCCCGGCTGTGGGAACTCCGGCAAGCCTGGGCCTGCGTCCCGCCATGACTTTGACCGGACGCTTGGTTCACGCCAAACAACTACCAACCGGTCACGGGGTGTCGTACGCGCACCAATACGTGATGCCTCGAACCGGAACGGTGGGCTTGGTTCCACTGGGTTATGCCGATGGGATCCCGCGAAATGCCACGAACCGGGCACCGGTTTGGGCGGCGGGACGGCAGCGCACGATCTCTGGCCGGGTCTGCATGGATCAGTTCGTGATCGACCTCGGTGACGCTGATGCCGTCGCTGGTGACGAGGTCATCCTGTTCGGTCCAGGCGATCAGGGTGAGCCCACAGCCGACGACTGGGCAGCAGCCTGCGACACCATCAACTACGAAATCGTGACGCGGATTGGTCCGCGAGTCGAACGCGTATTCCAAGGACGTGGAGCATGAGTCGACCAAAGCTATCGACGGTGGCACTGACTGCCGCTGGGTTCGCGCTGGGTGCTGCCGCCGAACATCAGTTGATTCATAAGCGGTTTCTGTATCAACTCAGCAATGAAGACTTCGGTTCTCTGCGTGGAGAACCCGTCAGCGTGACCAGCGACGACGGAGTGCAATTACACGTTGAGGTCGATCCGGCTGATGAGAATCTGCCGGAAAACTCAGATGGATTGACGGTCCTCTTCTGCCACGGCTATTGCCTCAATCAGGACACCTGGCATTACCAGCGCAAGGCGTTACGTGGCCGTGCCCGGTTGATCTTCGCCGATCAGCGTTCGCACGGACGTTCCGGTCGTGGCGATCCCGCGCTGAGCGATCCTGACCAACTCGGTCGTGATGTTGGACGAATCATTGATGAGCTTGCCCCGAGCAGCCCGTTGATTCTGGTCGGTCATTCCATGGGCGGAATGACCTTGATGGGTCTGGCAGCCAACCGCCCAGAGCTTTTCGAATCCGGTCAGGTCAAAGGCGTTGTGTTCATGGGTACGAGTGCTGGCGGCCTGGATGACTGGGCCTTCGGATTGCCCATGGTTGTCGGTAATGCCATGCACCGCACCACTCCAGTGGTGATGGATGCTGTGGTGAAGCAGGCCCGCATGACGGAATGGATGCGCCACCACGACAGCGATTTGGCGATGATGCTGTCCAAGCGATACAGCTTCGGGTCTGACGTGGATCCGGCCGTCGTTGACTTCGCGGCCGACATGATTCGCGACACTCCTATCGACGTAGTGGCGGAGTTTCTTCCCGGCCTGGAAAAGCACGAGAAAGTGCAGGCACTCGACGTCATCTCCCAAGCCAAGATTCCGGTCACTGTGCTGGTGGGCAACAAAGATTTGATGACTCCCGTGGCGCATAACGAATTCATCGTTAGCCGTATCCCCAATGTGCACTTCACGGTTTATCCCGATACGGGTCACATGCTAATGCTGGAACGCCCTGACGAAGTCACCGCAGAAATCAGCGACATGATCGATCGAGTCCGTGGCCGATCAGCTTGATCTTCTCGTTGCCTCTGATGGTGTGCAACGCACAGAAGAACTCGGACGTGAGCTTGGTGGGCTGCTGAAGCCGGCAGATGTGCTGGTACTCAATGGGGCCCTGGGTGCAGGTAAGACAGCGTTCACTCGAGGTCTTGCTGACGGACTGAACGTTCGCGGACCAATCACCAGCCCAACTTTTGTGGTCGCGCGTATTCATCCTTCGTTGGGTACCGGGCCAGCGTTGGTACACGTGGATGCGTATCGGCTGACCAGTCTGGACGATCTGGAGTCGATTGATCTGGACGCCCATCGAGAACAGTCGGTCATCGTGATTGAGTGGGGTGAACAGTGGGTCGATGAACTCACCGACATCTATCTGCAGGTTGATATCCAGCGACCAACGGGAGATGAAGAAGGTGACGACCGGACGATCTGGCTGCAGGCTCACGGTGGGCGCTGGGATGAACGGCTCGCAAAGCTAACCTGGTGAGGTGCTGCTCGCAATCGACACGGCCACGAGCGTGGTGTCAGTGGCGTTGGTCGATGAGGGCACCGTCCTCGACTCGATTGATGATTCCACCCCCGGGGCTGCCGATCGCCTCGTCGCCACTATTGATCAACTCGTTACTCGCAACCACTGCGATACCTCTCAGATTTCGCTGATTGCCGTTGGGGTTGGTCCTGGCCCCTACACCTCAACTCGGGTGGGGGTGATGGTTGCGACGACCCTTGGGCTGACGCTTGATGTGTCGGTAGTGGGCGTGTGCACCCTGGATGCCATCGCCTTTGCGGCCAATCAATCCACTGCACTTGTGGTGGCCACCGATGCTCGACGTAAAGAGATCTATTGGGCACGCTATGACGCCACCGGGCAACGAACGGAAGGCCCAGCAGTTGCAGCACCACAACAGGTCAGTCAGCTGGCAGGTGCGATGGTCGCCGGTGGGGGGCTCGATCGCACGCCTGAACTCATCGAAGAGTTGGATGTCACGACTATTCCGGTCACGAACCTTGCCGCATCAATTGGTCAACTGGCCCATACCGAATTGTCCAAAGGGACGACGGTTTCTGTTGCCGGGGATTTAGTCGAACATGGTCGAAGCGGTCAGGGCAGCATCCCCATCGATGCCCGGCTATTCGCCCCGCGTCCCTTGTACTTGCGACGTCCTGATGCGGTCGCGCCCAAGCAGTCCACGTTAAGCATCCGTCCCATGCGCTGGCCCGATATTGAGCAGGTTGCCGAACTGGAACAGCAACTGTTCCCTGACGACAGTTGGAATGCGGAATCGTTCTGGGGAGAGTTGGCCGGGATGTCCCGCGATATCCGTCGCTACTGGGTGGCATTGCGTGGGTCAGTCGTGGTCGGGTACGCCGGTGCAAGTCGGACAGGTGATTCATCGGATGTGCAGACGATTGCCGTGACACCAGCAGAGCGCCGCTCGGGGATGGGGCGTCAGCTCCTCCAGCTGATGCTGGACTGGATCGATACCGGACAAGGATCAGCTGGTGGCTCGCCGACCTTCCTTGAAGTAGCGGCAGACAATTCGGCAGCAATTGCGCTGTATGAATCTGCCGGATTCGCCGTGACTGATACGCGCGCTGGGTATTACCGCAACGGGGTCGATGCCTTGATCATGATGCGCCCACGGAGGTCTGCATGAGTTCACAGCAGCCTTTGGTTCTGGGGATCGAGACCTCCTGCGACGAGACCGGGATTGGCCTGGTTCGGGGAACGGAGTTACTTGCCGACGCCGTTGCTTCCAGCGTGAGTGAGCATGCCCGATTCGGTGGGGTGGTGCCGGAGTTGGCCAGTCGGGCGCACCTGGAAGCAATGATTCCGACGATTGAACGTGCCTGCGTCGAGGCTGACGTGGCCTTGACGGATATCGACGCGGTCGCGGTCACAGCAGGCCCGGGTTTGGTGGGCGCATTGTTGGTCGGGGTGAGCGCTGCGCAATCCCTGGCGTGGTCACTTGGACGACCGATCTACGGGGTGAACCATCTCGCCGCACACGTCGCTGTGGACGAACTGCAGCACGGACCGCTGCCGGAAAGAAGCGTGGCGTTGTTGGTGTCTGGGGGACACAGCAGCGTGCTGCTGGTTGACGACGTGGCCACGGATGTCCAGCCGTTGGGTGCAACTTTGGACGACGCCGCCGGGGAGGCGTTCGACAAGGTGGCCCGGTTGTTGGGATTGCCATTTCCGGGTGGGCCGCATATCGACCGGGCAGCACTCGACGGTGACCCTTTGTTTGTCGAGTTTCCGCGTGGACTTACTGCTCGCAAAGACCAGGAACATCATCGTTTCGACTTCTCGTTCTCCGGTTTGAAGACCGCCGTTGCTCGTTGGGTGGAAGCGCAGCAGCAGGCAGGAGAGTCGATCCCGGTTGCCGATGTGGCGGCCAGCTTCCAAGAAGCGGTTGTGGACGTGCTGACCCGGAAAGCGATTGATGCTTGTAACGAGCATGGAGCAACCACGTTGATGATCGGGGGCGGAGTCGCCGCCAACTCTCGGTTGCGTGCGATGGCAAGCGAACGTGCTCAAGCGGCGGGAGTGCAACTGCGGGTGCCGCGTCCAGGCTTGTGTACCGATAACGGAGCCATGGTGGCCGCACTCGGATCTCGCCTCGTTCGACTGGGAATCGATCCGTCCCCGCTGGATCTGCGAGTGGACTCCTCGCTTCCGGTGACCGACACCGTTCTAGGTGCCGAGGCTCACAAGAGCTAGCACTCTTATTGACGGAGTGCCAGGTGCGGCATAATCTGTCGTTAGCACTCGGCATTGTCGAGTGCGAGCCCTTTACTCCGCACTTGCACCGCGACGGCAGGAACGGAAAAGAGGGCTCATCGCTTGTCAATCGTTTCCGTAACACCACCTTTTGGAGGTTCCGCGTGTCGGTTTCAATCAAGCCGCTCGAGGATCGAATCCTTATTACCCCGCTGGAAGCCGAGCAGACGACGGCTTCTGGCTTGGTCATTCCGGATACCGCGCAGGAGAAGCCCCAGGAGGGCAAGGTCCTGGCTGTGGGTCCGGGTCGATTTGATGAGGATGGCGAGAACCGCATCCCGCTCGACATTTCGGTTGGCGACGTCGTCGTCTACTCGAAGTACGGCGGTACCGAAGTGAAGTACGACGGCGAGGAATACCTCATCCTGTCGGCTCGCGACGTTCTCGCGATCGTCGAGAAGTAGTCAACTGCCGCGACTCGCTATCGAGACGCGGCACACGCGCGGCCCGGGAACACAGCGTCCCGGGCCGTTGCGTGACCACATCTTCTATTACCCGTTCAAAGTCAAAGGAATCTGAGTTTCATGGCCAAAATCCTGGAGTTCGACCAGTCCGCCCGCAAGTCGCTTGAGCGTGGAGTTGATGCGCTCGCTGATGCTGTGAAGGTCACCCTGGGCCCCAAGGGTCGCAATGTCGTCATCGACAAGAAATGGGGATCGCCCACCATCACCAATGATGGAGTGACGATCGCTCGTGAGATCGAGCTACAAGACCCGTACGAGAACTTGGGTGCCCAACTGGCCAAGGAAGTCGCCACCAAGACCAACGACGTTGCCGGTGATGGCACCACCACCGCCACTGTCCTCGCGCAGGCCATGGTGCATGAAGGCATCAAGGTCATCACTGCTGGCGCTGCTCCCATGGATGTCAAGAAGGGCATCCAGGCTGCTGTTGCCGCCATGAATGATCGGCTGCTGTCTGATGCGCGTGAAGTGAGCGGAAAAGACGAGATCGCCCAAGTGGCCACGGTGTCTAGTCAGGACGCGACGATCGGTGGCCTGATCGCCGATGCATTCGACAAGGTCGGCAAAGACGGCGTCATCTCGGTCGAGGAATCATCGGCCACTGCCATGGAACTTGAGTTCACCGAGGGTATGCAGTTCGACAAGGGCTACATCTCGCCGTACTTCGTCACGGATACCGAGCGCATGGAAGCTGTGCTGGAAGATCCGTACATCCTGCTCGTGCAGGGCAAGGTATCCAACATCAGCGAACTGCTCCCCTTGTTGGAGAAGGTCTCGCAGTCAGGCAAGGCACTATTCATCGTGGCCGAAGATGTGGAAGGCGAGGCACTGTCCACGCTGGTTGTGAACCGCATCCGTGGAACGTTCGCCTCTGTGGCGGTCAAGGCGCCTGCCTTTGGTGACCGTCGTAAGGCGATCCTGCAGGATCTGGCCATCCTCACCGGCGCGGAGGTTGTCACCAGTGAAGTCGGTCTGAGCCTGGACACGCTTGAACTGGACGCGCTGGGTTCGGCTCGTCGCATCGTTGTCACGAAGGACAACACCACTGTGGTGGATGGTGCGGGCGATGCTTCCGCTGTTGCTGATCGAGTTCGTCAGATCCGTGCCGAGATCGAGAACTCTGATTCCGATTGGGACCGCGAGAAGCTACAAGAACGACTGGCCAAGCTGGCAGGTGGCGTGTGTGTCATCAAGGTTGGTGCCCACACCGAGGTTGAACTGAAGGAAAAGAAGCACCGCATCGAAGACGCTGTTTCCGCAACTCGCGCCGCGATTGAAGAAGGCATCGTCGCTGGTGGCGGTTCCGCACTCGTACATGCATCAACCGTGCTGGAAGATGGCCTGGGCCTAGAAGGCGATCAACTAGTCGGACTCGGAATCGTGCAACGGGCAGCATCTAAGCCCCTGTTCTGGATCGCGGAAAATGCTGGCGATGCTGGGCAGGTCGTGGTGTCCAAGGTCGCCGAAATGACTCCAGGCTCTGGCTTCAATGCCGCTACTGGGGAATACACGGACTTGGTAGCTGGTGGAGTGATCGATCCGGTCAAGGTGACTCGTTCTGCGCTGGAACATGCGGCCAGTATCGCGAGCATGACGCTGACAACCGAGGCGCTCGTTGTCGACAAGCCGGAAGAGGACGAAGAGGACGAGCACGGTCACACCCACAGTCACGGTGGGCACACGCACACCCACTAGTGGGAGAACTCGTCGACCGTGGAGATCAGCCAGGTCATTGACGGACTTGTCGAGACCGGTGCCCGTGCTGCATTTCATGGGGCACCGGCCGACGGAGTCCAACCGCTCACCACGGCTATTGCTTTGGGTCAGGCGAACGAATCGACGCTTGTGGTCGCACAGGCAAAGTGGCTATTGGGTGTCTGTTACGCCTCATCGGGAGAGTTTTCTGCGGCTGAGGACGTGCTGCAGGAATTACTCCCGCATGACGCCGACGAGTCGCAGGCGATGCCGCGGCTAGAAGCCGCACTCGCGGCCACCACCTTGGCCAGCATTCGTCGGCAGCAACACCGGTATCTGGATGCCCAAGACCTAGATGAGTGGGCGTTGACGCTGGACCCCGTCGGCGCGGCATTTGATGCCCGCATCGGGTTGGCGGCCGATCGAGTGGGTCAGGCGGATCCCTCGGGAGCAGCCGAGTACCTGGACTGGGCAGTCGCAGTCATTGCGGATGACGATTGGCGGCAGCGAGTACGGGCTGGCTGGGTGCAATGCGAGATCAGTCTGCTCCTCAACGAGGGCGAACAGGCCCGTGATGTGGCTCTGCGGGCCGCCCATGTGGCTCAACAGGCAGAAGCTGGTCGTCACGTCAGCAAGAGCTTGCTATTCGCCGGGGTTGCTGCCCGTTCCTGCGGTGACCCTTCAGCGACTGATTTGTTGGCGAAGTCAGGCGAATTGGCGAGCAATCTGGGGCTGCAGCCAATCCTTGAGGTGTTGGCAGTTATTGCTGCCGAAGATGCTTGAAGCCTGCGTAAGAAATTCTTGAACTTGCCCTTAAGGAAGTCACCCAATCGGCCGATACACCCAACCAGTGCATCAAAAAGGTGAGGCAGACAGGGAGGACGCCAGTGACGACCGTCTTGGTGTGTGACGACGCTCCGATGACTCGTGAGGCCGTTCGTCGAGCATTGGCCAGTCTGCCAGGCGTTGAACGCGTGACTGCTGCCGGAAGTGGCGAGGAAGTCCTAGCGCGCTACCCCTTAGAGCGCCCCGACCTCGTCCTCATGGATGTCCGGATGCCAGGAATCGGTGGTCTGGAAGCGACTCGTCGACTCGTGGCCGCCCACCCGGACGCCTCGATCGTCATGTTGACGATGGGTGAGGATGCCGATGGGGTAGCCAAAGCGATTGCCATTGGTGCGCGCGGCTACCTCGCCAAAGACGCTTCCCGCGAAGAACTTGCCAGCGCAATGACGCTGGTGCTTTCCCCTGGCCCAGAAATGCCTGGCCAAAACGGTATGCGTTCCCGGCCGGATGGGGCCCCGCCCGCCCTCACCGAACGCGAGCAGCAGGTGCTTGATGGCATGAGCCGTGGGCTCAGCAATGCGGGAATCGGCAAGGAACTGTTCCTGTCCGAAGACACAGTCAAGACTCATGCCCGCCGACTGTTCCGCAAGATCGGTGCAGCTGATCGTGCGCAAGCCGTGGCGTTGGGTTTCCGTTGGGGCTTCCTGCACTAAGTGCTCTCTCGTTTCTGAGTAGTCCGATGCCGAACATGTGACCGCCAGTACGGAATGAGCTTGCGGGCAACGTCGTACTGATAGAGCCACCCCCAAGCACAAGCAATTGCATTGCTCATCCTGTCGCGTCAACGCGAGTCTGTCGTGTGTGGAAATCAGCGCTGCTGACTATCGGTAGAGAGGTGCCTGAATCTCTGGATCTGACCAGTCAGCGCCGTATCCCGCTCGTACATGCCGGAAACGGCGGATGAGCGGCACCACAGCCACGATGGCCATCACGCCTGACCCGGCGAGTAGACCCCATCCGGCAGCGTCGATCCCGACACTTGGAGCCAAGAGCCACGCCATCACAAGGGAAATACCAGCGGCAACCGTGCCACCGGCCGCGATCCATCCCACGCGGTTCTCCAGGAAGAGGAACGCATACAAGACGAACCAGAGTGCTTCGAATGGTGCGCATAAACCGATGATGCGAAGCAGGGTCACACTGTATTCGGCGTAGCCAGGGGCCAGGATTCGCATGATGAGTGGCGCCAACACGATGATGGCGATTCCGCCGCCGATGCCGACTGCTGCTTGTAGTCCGAGATAGCGGGTGAGTCCCGGCTTGGTGATGGGGTGGCCGCGTTTGACGTCCTGTTGGAACGACTGGTTGATTGCAGTCAACAGGGCGCCGACGGAAACGAACACCAGCCACGGCATGGTGAAGTAACCACCCGCGGTTGTCCCGAGTCGATGGACGATGATCAGTGGCATTGCCAAGTTCAACGCCTGACCGGCGAGGAACGCCCAGTACAGCTTGCCCGCTTGTGGCAGGAGCTCTCGCCGAGGGGGAAGTTCTACTGAATCGGGCATCTGGGAGTGGGGTTCGATCAGGCGTCGGGAGATATAGACGCTGACGCCCAAGACACATACGACTGTTGCCACAATCCACGAGGCGAAGATTCCAGAACTCGTGGCAACCGCCGCAAAAAGGGGAAGGAGAGCAATTTTCAGGACAGCAAAGATGCTGTTCTCCACCGCAACTGCCGGGCCAGCACCCATTGCAAGTAGGGCCGCATCTTGTTGGACGAACACCGCCAAGGCGGGAACCGCCACGATGAACACGATGATGGAGAACGTGTCAGGCATGAAGTTGGACTGCAACGGGGTGAACGCGATGACGACGGCCACGATCACCGATAGCAGGATCGAGATTCCATAACTACGACCGAGCAGCCACCGTGTTTTCTTCCCAGCGCGCGGCAGATGCAAGAGCAGAAAGTTCGACAGATTCAACGACGCGAATGCGGCTGCCAAGGTCGCACCTGAAATCTGTGCATTGGCTAAACCAACGTCGGAGGGCTCGTACATTCGGGCAGCAAGCGCCCAGAAAAGAACGCCCAAACCAGAGGTAATGATGGTGGAACTCGCCAGGCTGATCGTGTTGATCATCATCCGGGGGCGAGAGGTGGCGGTCACTGGCACATCGTTGCACTCAGGGGTTTCGTCAGGCACGGGTACTCAATCGTTTGGGACGGGTATGTGTCACAGTTCGCAGCGTCAAACGGATGCGTTGTTCAATGGCACGCCGGTATTTCTTACGAGCTTGCCGACTGCTCGCGGTCAGGTTGACGGATATGGTGTTACGGATTTCCTCCGCCGCCTTAACGATTCCGTGGGCGGTGTCGTGGCGCAGGATCACGCGGTACGCGTGACTAGTGAGGTCTTTGGATGAGTGCGCGATAGATCCAATTTTCGGGAGATAGGCCCAACCCTCAAAGTCGTGCCGGGCCTCAACGATGTCGATACCCACGATCTCTTTGATTCGCCCATCTGCCGGTTGATGTCCGACGACGACACCCATGGGAACCGCGTCGTACAACGTCCAGTCAACGTCTGGTTCGCTCGCTGGTTGATCGCTCACGTAACACTCGAGGGCGCGAGAGAACGCATCCAAGGTGCCTTCGTGAGAGGCATTGATTTCGTAGACGATTCCGCCGCCGACCAGCCGTGCTCCGATATCGACAACGCACGGACCCTGTTCGTCAAAAATGACCTCGGCATGGAATGGACTACGAATCAGGCCGGTAGCCCGGACGAACTGCTTGGTGTATTCGATGAGTGGAGCGAAGACCTCTTCGGTTGAGCTCACTCGTTCCTCGCCCAACATGTTGGTCGCGACTCCGTTTGCTTCCCCACGCTGATACTTGAAGACACCGCTAGCGCTGACATTTCCCATCGCATCGACTTCACCGTTGACGTGGTACTCCTGCCCGCGATTGAACTCCTCCATCATCATTGGCTCGTCAGCTTGAGCCAGATGTTTGTCGAGTTCGCTATCGGTGACCGTGCGATCAAAGATGCCGACACCGACGTTGCCGTAACCCCGGTCCGGTTTGACCACGAATTTCTCGCTTCGACATTCGTTCAGCGCCTGGCGGATCTCGGCGCTCGTGCTCACCGGCCAGAACCGGTTGACCCGGGGAGCATCTGGATGGGCCAACACGGTGGAACGCAGGCGCATCTTGGCGCCGAAAGCATCGAATGCGTCAGCGCGTGGATCGTTGGGGCTCAAGCCGCGCAACAAATCGGCAGCGGGTTGAACGTCCGGCTCGGTGGTCGGAATAACGGCCACGATGTCCCACTCGGCGGCTAGTTGGCAGGCCACTTCACGCATATCTGAGGGGTCGATGAGGTAACTCGCACAGATTCGATCGCTGTACAACAAGGGGAATTGCCAGCCCAAGGCGAGCAGTTCGCGTCGTGAGGTGTACACCGCAACAGTTGGCAATTGCCAGTCGTTGAACGCCCGCTCGATGAGTTCGCAGGCGTACTCGTGTTGGGGATTGATCACCACGATGCACCGCATCCCTCATCTTTGCGAAGTGACGCAATCTCCGGCAACTTGACAGTCAGTGGTGTGCGTCCCATTACGCTGGTAGGTAACGAGTGTGCGAAGCGGCGGGAGAGCGCATGAATGACCAGGCTGGGCAGCCAACGGATAAGGACGACAAGTTCGCGTACGTGGGCCTGACCTTCGACGATGTTCTGTTGCTACCCAATGAGTCCGATGTGATCCCCAGCGCGGTGGATACCTCGACCCGCTTGACTCGTGAAATCAGTTTGCGTTCCCCATTGGTGTCCTCCGCGATGGACACCGTGACTGAGGCGCGGATGGCCATTGCGATGGCTCGAATCGGTGGCGTTGGAGTGCTGCACCGCAACTTGTCCATTGACGATCAGGCTGCCCAGGTTGACTTGGTCAAGCGATCCGAAGCGGGAATGATCACCAACCCGGTGACGTGTCGCCCGGAGGACACCTTGGCTGATGTCGATCGTCTGTGTGGGATCTATCGCGTCTCCGGCCTGCCCGTGGTCAATGAAGACAACATCCTGCTTGGCATCGTCACCAACCGGGATATGCGGTTCGAGGACGACCTCAATCGTCGCGCGGGTGACGTGATGACCCCCATGCCGCTGGTCACCGCGCCGGTCGGCACCAGTGGCGCTGATGCGTTGTCGCTGTTGCGTGCGAACAAGGTAGAGAAGCTCCCGCTCGTTGATGAGTCGGGTCACCTGCGCGGAATGATCACGGTCAAGGACTATCTCAAGAGTGATCAATACCCAGATGCGACGAAGGATGCGACGGGTCGACTCGTTGTAGGTGCCGCAGTTGGCGTCGGAGAAGACGCATATAAGCGAGCGCGCGTGCTGATTGAGGCAGACGTCGACTTCGTTGTGGTGGACACCGCGCATGGGCACTCCCGAGCAGTGCTGGACATGGTGTCGCGGATCAAGCGCGATACCGATGTGCAGGTCATCGGGGGCAACATCGCAACCTACGAAGCAGCCCAAGC
>JBDHZU010000005.1:0-40143 GCA_039812085.1 Candidatus Nanopelagicales bacterium
CTAGGGGCACAAGCCTTACTCGCCAACGCGTACCACCTGTACCTACAGCCGGGTGCGGACATTGTTGAGCAGGCAGGTGGACTGTCGTCATTTATGAATTGGCCTGGTCCGACTTTTACCGACTCCGGTGGATTCCAAGTGCTGAGCCTCGGTGTGGGCTTCAAGAAGGTTCTGGCTATGGATGCCACCACGGTGCAAGCCGACGACATCATGGCCGACGATCGTCAGCGCCTTGCCCATGTCGATGACGACGGAGTCACCTTCACCTCACACCTCGATGGTTCGCAACATCGGTTTACCCCCGAGGTCTCGATGCAGGTTCAGCACGCCATCGGCGCGGACATCATCTTTGCCTTCGATGAATGCACCACTTTGGTCAACACCCGTACATATCAAGAGAAGGCGGTCGAACGAACCGCCGCCTGGGCGAGACGTTGTATCGCCGAACGTGATCGCCTTCGTGCCGCGCATCCTGACCGAGATCACCAACTCCTCTTCGGGGTCGTGCAAGGTGCCCAGTACGAGGATTTGCGTCGCCACGCTGCCTCGGATTTGGCGAGCTTGGATTTCGAAGGATTTGGAATTGGTGGGGCGCTCGAGAAGTCGCAGTTGGAACGCATCGTGAGTTGGGTGTGCGATGAATTGCCGGAGGATCGTCCACGGCATCTGCTGGGCATTGGTCAACCAGAAGATCTGTTTGCCGGAGTTGCTGCCGGCATTGACACCTTCGATTGTGTGACGCCGTCGCGCGTCGCGCGTAACAGTGCCGTCTTCACCGATCGAGGTCGAGAAAATCTGTTGGTGGCCTCCAATCGGCGCAACTTTGAACCCATTGATCCGGACTGCACCTGTTTGACCTGTCGCAGTTACTCGCGGGCGTACTTATTCCACTTGTTCAAGGCCAAGGAGATCTTGGCGAACACCCTGGCCACCATCCACAACGAGCACTTCATCGTTGGACTTGTCGACCGAATCAGGGCAAGTATCGAAGCCGGAGAGTTCGATGAATTCCGAACGGAGTTCATGGGGCAGTACACACCCACGCGCAACAGTTCGTAGGCTCAACACCGTGACCATCCAAGAGTTCAGCGGGACTGACACCTACCTGACGAACGAAGCGCTCGAAGCAGCAGTGCGCAGCGCCCTGGTATTGCGTAAACCCTTACTCGTTCGAGGGGAGCCTGGCACCGGCAAAACCTTGCTCGCCGAAGCGGTGGCTGACGCGCTCGACCTGCCGTTGATCACGTGGCATGTCAAGAGCACCACCCGAGCGCAAGAAGGGCTCTACCACTACGACACCGTGCAGCGGCTCTACGACAGTCGTTTCGGAGACCACGATGTCGCAGACATCCGGGATTACATCCATCTCGGTCCGATGGGTCGCGCCTTTGAGTCACCGGAACGCAGCGTGCTGCTCATCGATGAGATTGACAAAGCAGACCTAGAGTTCCCCAACGATCTTCTGCATGAGCTGGATCGAATGCGATTCACCATCGCTGAAACCGGTGATGTGATCGAGGCGACCGAACGCCCGGTCGTGATCATCACCAGCAATGCGGAAAAGGAACTGCCGGATGCGTTTCTTCGTCGATGTGTCTTCCACTTCATTGATTTCCCCGACCGGGAGTTGATGTCTCGCATCGTTGAGGTGCACCACCCAGAACTTGAACCGCAACTGCTGTCTGATGCGCTCGATGCTTTCTATCGATTACGCAGTACTGATCGGATTCGTAAGCCACCTAGCACCAGCGAATTGGTCGACTGGATCACCATGTTGCGTGCCGCCGGGTTGCAGCGGGTGGCCCTAGCGAAAGACACCCCGTTCATCGGAACACTCTTGAAGAAGGAACAAGACCTCGCAATCCACCAAGCGACCTCACGCTGATGCTGATTGGTCTGCTGTATCGACTGCGGCGATATCGCGTGCCGGTCGGAACGGCTGAGCTGCTGGCCGCTGCTGCTGCCTTGCGCGCTGGCGCACACGAACACTCCATCACCGGGCTCTACTACGTCACGCGTTCGGTGATGATTCACAGTGAGAACCACCTGGATGCGTTCGATCGTGCATTCGCTGAACAGTTCGGTGGGTTGGAAGAAATCCCCGTCGAGTTGTCCGACGAGATCGCAGCCTGGCTGGATGAAGCGGACACTGCAGAACAAGCCCTTGACGCCAGTGGTCCCGACCACCTGGCGGAAACACCGCTCGACGAGTTACTGCGCGAGTTCGCCGAACGTCAAGCCGAACAGACCGAACGTCACGACGGTGGGAACTACTGGGTGGGAACAGGTGGCACCTCGGCATTCGGCCAATCTGGTCGTGCGGCCAGTGGCATCAGCACCGGCAGTTCAGGTGGTGGGCGCAATTCCATCCGAGTCGCCGATGCTCGCCAGTACAAGGCGTATCGCTCAGATGTGGTGCTCGACATTCGCCAGATGGAATTGGCATTACGTCGTCTTCGCTCCTTTGTCAGAGAAGGCGCGCAAGACGAACTCGATATCGACGCAACGATCGACGCGACTGCTCGCAATGCTGGCGATATTGAGGTCGTCGTCCGGCCCCCGAGCAAGCCGGACACCCATGTGATCTTGATGATCGACGTGGGCGGATCGATGTTTCCCTACTCGCGCTTGATGTCAGAACTATTCAGCGCAGCCAAGAAGGCCACCCACTTCAAAGACTTAAAGACGTACTACTTCCACAACTGCGTATACGGGGTCGTGTACGAAACCGACCGCTTCACCGATCCGGTGCTGCTCGATGATGTGATCCGTTCATGTGGCAGCAACTACCGATTGATCATGGTGGGTGACGCGTTGATGGCTCCCTACGAATTGTTCTATCGCGGTCAACAGGGCGGCATCAATACGCCGTTGTCGGGGTTGGAATGGCTCCAGCGAATGAAGGAGCACTGGGATCACAGCGTGTGGCTGAATCCCGAACCGCAACGTCGGTGGTCAGCAACCACGATCAGTCAGATCGGCACCGTCTTCGACATGTTCGAACTGACGTTGGACGGATTGACCGAGGCGATGAGGTTGCTTAACCGAGGTGCGCGTTCGGCACGGTGAGTGCGTAGGTCGGTTCGTGTTTCTTGAACGCGGCGATCACGCGGTAGGTCACTGGCAGCATGACCGTCTCCACGGCCACCTTGTAGACGATGCCGACGATGACGTAGTTGGCGAACTCGCCGCCGGTAATCACTCCGTAGAAGGCGATGGTGCAGAACACGATGGTGTCCGCGGCTTCTCCGACGACTGTCGATCCCAGCAAACGCACCCATAGGTGATCCTCGTTCGTCCGTGCCTTGATCTTCACCAGGACGTATGAGTTGAGGAATTGTCCGGCCAAGAAGCCACACAGGCTGGCGATCACGATTCGTGGGACGAAGCCCAGGACTGCTTCGAATGCTGCTTGATGTTCGTAGGCCTCGGCAGGTGGTGCCAACTGGACGAGGTAGAAGGTGACCGATGCCAAGCCGCTGAGTAGGAATCCAGAGATGATTGCTCGCTTCGCGGCGCGGAATCCGTAGACCTCGGTGAGGATGTCGCCGATGACGTACGTCAGCGGGAACAGAATCGCCCCACCATCGGTGATGAGTGGTCCGAAGGCGATGAGCTTGGTGGCGCCGATGTTGGAGATCAGCAACAGTCCACAGAAGGCGGCGACCACGTAGGGATACCAACTATTGCCGGTGTCGGCATAGTGGATAACCCGCTGATCGTCCGATAGCCCGGTGTCGACAGTCACCAAAAAAGGGTAAGAGGCCAAAACCTTGGGTTATGAGGCAGGGGCAGGCGTCCATTTCGAAATGCGTACATAGTCAACATCCATACCGGGGATCGACTTCGACGTTGCCTTGCTTGCCGTTGTGCGACCTTCGGTCTGGATCGCCAGCCACATGGGTTGGGAAGGAACGTTTGGTGTGCTGACGGTGGACCACACATCGCCATCAACCAGGTACTGAAGCTGACCAGTCCGCCAGCGGACGCCGAAGGTATGCCAGTTCGCGGTATTGATGTCAGGCAGCCAACTGCGAATTTGCTGTTTGGATCCAGGTTGCTGCGATGCCTCATCTCCCCAGTGGAAGAAGGCAGCGATACCGGAGTTGGTGAGCTTGCCGCCTGCCTCGGCGAAGTCAATCTCTGGCGGCCAGCCTGTTTCCGGCCACAGTTGAAGCACAAATTTGACATTGGGATCTAGCGGCATCCTCATGCGTACTTCCCACTGGCCGTAGGTCTGGGTGACGTCATTCCCTACGCCTCCCGTGACGATGCGGTCTCCTTCGATCGTCGATGCCAGATGGAGTTGACCGCCGGACACGCTCACATTTGCCGGGCTCCAATACGCGTACTTATTGCCGCCGCCAGGGCCGGAGTAGGCACCCCAACTGCTGTCGCCGGTGGAGCCAGTTGGCGGGATTGTCACGTCTTTGTTGAAGTCGTCTTCGAAGACGACGTCAAATTTTCCAGGTGGACCAGAAGGACCTTCCACGATCGTGCGCGTCGCGTTGAAGACAAGACCCGCAACCAGGATGGCCAGTAGCACAATCACGACTGTCACTACACGCTGCTTAGTGACCACGGACTTTGCCATTAGATAAGTGTCTACTAAAGCCGCCTGGGTACGTCTGTTGGCCGGGTGAGACGTAAGGCATACTCGAAGAGAAGAAAGGTAAGCCTTACCTAGTTCTGGTGAGGCTGCTCAATCCTTGATCGTCATGTGAGGCGAACACAATGCTCGGAAACTTTCTGATCGGCCTGCGCGAAGGGCTCGAAGCCGCACTCGTGGTCGGCATTTTGGTGGCGTACGTCGTCAAGATCAATCGTCGGGATGTACTCCCAAGGCTTTGGCTTGGTATCACCGCAGCGGTATTGCTCTCGTTGGGAGTTGGCGCTGCACTGACCTACGGCTCACGCGGACTGACCTTCGAGGCGCAAGAGGCATTCGGCGGCTTCATGTCGATCTTTGCGGTCGGACTCGTGACGTGGATGATCTTCTGGATGGCCAAGGCGGCACGGACCATCAAGGGTGAACTTGAGTCGAATATCGACAAGGCATTGACTGCCTCTGCGATGGGTCTCGTCGTCGTCGGTTTCATCTCCGTCGGCCGTGAGGGAATCGAAACAGCGCTGTTCATCTGGGCTGCCGTCCAAAGCTCAGGATCGACGACCGCCCCGCTAATCGGCGCGGCCCTGGGTCTGGCTGTCGCAGTGTTCCTGGGCTACCTCGTCTACCGCGGCGCGGTAAAGCTCAATCTGTCCACCTTCTTCAAGTGGACGGGTGCGGCACTGATCGTTGTCGCTGCCGGTGTGCTGGCCTATGGCGTCCACGATCTGCAAGAGGCGGGCATCTTGCCTGGCTTGCACAACCTTGCTTTCGACGTGAGTGAACAAGTTCCGCCGAGTAGCTGGTACGGCACCGTGCTCAAGGCTGTCTTCAACTTCTCACCAGCGACGACCGTGTTGGAAGCAATCGTGTGGGTCGCCTACATCGTTCCTACGATGACCTTGTTCTGGATGCGAGTGAACGGAAAGAAGAAGCCACCGGCGGCTTCAGTCGTCGTCACCGAGACGCAGACCTCGACTACTGCCGTGACCGGTGACGTCAACGCGCGCTGACCGACTCTCTGCGCTGCTGTGCGCATAAAACGAGCGTGTAGATGCTTGCTAAGGTGATTTGTCCCGAGCCCCCGTAGCTCAGGGGATAGAGCATCGGCCTCCGGAGCCGTGTGCGCAGGTTCGAATCCTGCCGGGGGCACAAGTGCCGTCGCATCGGCCCACGGGATGGCCGTGGCCACTCGAAACATGAAGCACGTCAAACCATTGGGTGTGCCCTGTGTGAATCCGTGGAAGCACTAGTCGCCTGGAGCCATCGGTAACGGAAATGCTGGCGAGCCCTACCCTTGAACAGTGACTCCCGACCAACTGTCTGAAGTAATTCGGGCTGCCGTTCTGGCGGCCGCTGGAGATGGCGCTTTGGCTATTGCTGAAGCCGACGTGCCAGACACGATCGTGGTTGAGCGTCCAAAGAACCCTGATCATGGCGATTACGCGACCAACGTTGCGATGCGTCTGGCAAAGCCGGCGGGAGTAGCTCCACGAGAGGTTGCTCAGGAGCTGCTGGGACGAATCGCAGCTACTGACGGGGTCGATTCGGTCGAGATTGCAGGCCCGGGGTTCCTCAATATCCGTCTCGCGGCAGCAGCGGCAGGTGCGCTGGCGGAGCAGATCGTGAGTACTGGTGGAACGTACGGTCACGGCGACACGTTGGCTGGGCAGGCATTCAACGTCGAGTTCATCAGCGCCAACCCCACCGGGCCACTGCACTTGGGGCACACTCGTTGGGCGGCCGTGGGTGATGCATTGGCAGCCGTACTGGCAGCGGCAGGTGCCCGAGTCGAGCGCGAGTTCTACATCAACGACCGTGGCGTCCAGATGGAGATGTTCGGAGCATCCATCCAGGCAGCGGCCTTAGGGCAACCCACACCCGAGAACGGCTACAAGGGCGACTACATCGCTGACCTTGCCGCGCAGGTGGTGGCTGAGGATCCGGCGATTCTCGATATTGCTGACGACACGGAACAACGGCAGGCGTTTCGTGAAGCGGGATACCAACTGCAATTGGCCCAACAGCAAGACACGCTTGAGACTTTCAATACCCACTTCGACAACTGGGCATCAGAACGCGCGCTGCACGCGGCCAATGGGGTCGACAAGGCACTAGCTCGCCTTCGGGAGCAGGGTCATGTCTACGAGGCTGATGGCGCGGTGTGGCTGCGAACCACCGACTTCGATGACGACAAGGATCGAGTGCTGGTTAAGGCCGACGGTGACTTGACCTACTTCGCATCTGATTGCGCCTACTACGTCGACAAGCGGACCCGCGGATTCGATGTATGCCTCTACCTACTCGGTGCTGATCATCACGGTTACGTCAATCGACTCCGTGCGGTTGCTGCTTGTGCGGGCGATGACCCAGATCGCAATATCGAGATTTTGATCGGTCAGCTCGTCAAGACGCTGCGGGACGGGCAAGAGGTGAAGCTGTCCAAGCGGGCCGGTCAGATCGTGACCCTGTCTGATCTCGTGGACGAGGTCGGTGTGGATGCTGCCCGCTACTCGCTCATTCGTTACCCGGCGGATTCCCCGCTCACCCTGGATCTCGGCATCCTGGTGAAGCGGTCGAATGACAACCCCGTCTACTACGTGCAATACGCGCACGCTCGAATCAGTTCGGTGCTGC
This sequence comes from Candidatus Nanopelagicales bacterium, assembly GCA_039812085.1. Lineage (GTDB taxonomy): Bacteria > Actinomycetota > Actinomycetes > S36-B12 > UBA10799 > JBDHZU01. Next base: position 7,244 of record JBDHZU010000005.1, read on the forward strand.
GTAATGCGGAGGAACTCGGCGTGGATTGGCGTAACGGTGACATCGCCTTCGATCCGTCACTGTTGGCGCACGAACGAGAGGCACGGCTGCTCGGTGCGCTGGCGGAATATCCCCGAGTGATTGCCTCTGCGGCAGAATTGCGGGAACCGCATCGAGTCGCTCGATATCTCGAAGAGTTGGCAACGGCGTACCACCGCTTCTACGACGTGTGTCGTGTGCTGCCGCGAGCTGACGAGGAACTCACGGCCACCATGATTGCCCGCTTGTGGCTGTGTGCTGCGACCCGACAAGTCTTTGCGAATGCGTTGGGATTGCTCGGCGTCAGCGCGCCAGAGAGGATGTAGCAATGCGCGCTCATCCGGCTGGACCCCGCCACGGTGACGAACACGATCACGTGACCCATCGACCGGTATCTGTCGCTGAATCTTTGCGTACGGATAACGGCGTGTGGTCGGCGAATGTGACTCGTGATGAGGTCAGCGGCGCATTGACGATTGCCGATCACGATGTTCGTGAACTCACCGAACAGTTCGGCACGCCCTTGCTGGTGATGGATCTTGATGACCTTCGAGAACGTGTGCAGGACTATCAGGCAGCGTTCGACGATCCCGAGTTGCCGACCGATATCTACTACGCAGGCAAGGCATTCCTGTCTGTGCAGTTCGCCCGATGGCTGGCTGATGAGGGACTAAGAATCGACGTCTGCACCGGTGGCGAATTGGCCTGCGCCCTGCGTGCCGATGTGCCAGGCGCGGACTTACTCTTTCATGGCAATAACAAGTCGCCGGTAGAGATCGCCGAAGCAATCGATGCTGGTGTCGGACGAATCGTCCTGGACTCCTTCGAAGACATTGCCCGGGTGGCCTTCGCTGCTGAGCAAGCTGGCGTTGTCGCTCCCGTGCTGGTGCGGGTAACGGCGGGGGTGGAGGCTCACACTCACGAGTTCATCGCCACGGCACACGAGGATCAGAAGTTTGGTTTCTCGCTAGCGGCCGGAGACGCCCGTGAAGCAGTTGCCCGGGTACTCAATCTGCCGAGTCTGGAATTGCGCGGACTGCACAGCCACATCGGTTCACAGATCTTCGACGCATCTGGTTTTGAGGTGGCCTGTGCTCGAGTCATCGGGCTAATGGCGCAGTTGCGTGACGAGTTCGGGCACGAATTCGCTGAACTGAATCTGGGTGGTGGCTTGGGCATTAAGTACCAGCCATCTGATCAGCCGTTGAGTGTCAGCGAAATCGCCCGCGACCTACGAGAAATCGTCAAGCGTGAATGCAGTGCCCGCGGCCTGCCGTTACCCCGGTTGGCCTTTGAGCCAGGCCGGGCAATCGTCGGACCAACGACTTGCACGCTGTACACGGTCGGGACCATCAAGCAAGTTGCGACTGGTGATGGTCCCCATCGCACCTACGTGTCTGTCGACGGTGGGATGAGCGACAACATTCGCACCGCTCTCTACGACGCCGAATACACGGTGACGCTCGCATCGCGCAGTTCTGACGCTGAACTCATGCGCTGTCGGGTAGTGGGTAAGCACTGCGAGAGTGGCGACATTGTGGTGACCGATGCGTGGTTGCCGTCTGACCTTGCCGTTGACGATGTTCTGGCTGTGGCCGCAACGGGTGCCTACAACCGTTCCATGGCGTCGAACTACAACCTCGTTCCTCGGCCGCCAGTCATTGCTGTGCGTCCAGGCGAGATCGTTCCACTGATTCGCCGCGAGACCACAGACGATCTGTTTGCCTGCGACCTCGGGTGACTTGAGATCGACCGAGTCTCACGTGATGGATTCATGGGAGACTGTCGGGGTGAAGATTGCCCTGCTCGGCGGCGGAACCGTCGGCACCCAGGTCGCCCGGTTACTGGAAGCCAGTAATGCGGATCTGACCGCACGCGTCGGCGAGCCACTGGAACTGGTTGGCGTCGCTGTCCGCGATCTGACCAAACCCCGACCGGGGATTGCCGCTGAACTACTTACCGATGATGCGTCGGCCTTGGTTACCCGAGACGACGTAGACATCGTGGTCGAGGTGATGGGCGGTATCGAACCAGCTCGAACCCTCATCTTGGATGCGATGAACAACGGGGCCAGCGTGGTCACCGCAAATAAAGCTTTGCTGGCCAGCCATGGTGCCGAACTGAGCGAAGCAGCCGGGCGGAACGGTGTCGATCTGCTTTATGAAGCATCCGTTGCGGGAGCCATCCCATTGTTGCGTCCGCTACGTGAGTCGCTTTCCGGTGACAAGGTTCAGCGTGTGCTCGGAATCGTCAACGGAACCACGAACTACATGCTCACCAAGATGGATGAGCAAAGCGCGGACTACGACGATGTGCTGGCTACCGCGCAAGAGTTGGGTTACGCAGAAGCTGATCCCACTGCGGATGTCGAAGGTCATGACAGCGCAGCCAAGGCAGCGATTCTCGCCACGTTGGCCTTCCACAGCCGAGTCACCTTGGCTGATGTCTACTGCGAGGGAATCACCAACATCTCTGCCCGAGACATTGCTGCTGCTGCGGACATGGGGTTTGTCGTCAAACTGCTTGCCGTTGCCGAGTTAGCTGACGACGAGTCTGGTGTCATCGCTCGTGTGCATCCGGCGATGATTCCGCGGTCGCATCCTTTGGCATCTGTTCGCGATGCTTTCAACGCCGTATTCGTCGAGGCCGAATCAGCGGGCGAAATGATGTTCTACGGTCGCGGCGCTGGCGGTGAACCGACTGCATCAGCCGTCCTCGGTGACGTCGTAACTGCCGCCAGAGGTCGGTCTCGCGCCTCCGGTTCGTATCGAGAGTCCACCTATGCCGACCTTCCAGCCCGTCCGATCGGCCTGGCTCGAACCCGCTACGCCGTCTCTATCCAGGTCGTCGACGAACCAGGTGTGCTTGCGCGGATCGCCGGGATCTTTTCTACTCATGGCGTCTCCATCCAAACGGTTCGACAAGACGCCGCAGACGACGATGCCGCCGGTGCCGTATTGATCGTGCGCACCCACGTGGCAACGGAGCAACGTCTATCCGACACGGTCGATGAATTACGCGAGTGTCCGCAGGTGCAGCAAGTTCTCGGGGTCATGCGTGTCGAAGGAGAGTCACAGTGAGCGTCACTACTCGGACTGCTGCGGAACCGACTTCGGAAGCTTCTTCTGGTGCGCACGTATGGCGCGGAATCATCGAGGAATACCGCGATCGGCTGCCCGTACGCGACACCACGCCAGTCATTACTCTGCGAGAAGGCGGTACCCCGCTGGTACAGGCTCAACATCTCAGCGAGCTCACCGGATGCGACGTGTGGATCAAGGTCGAGGGGGCAAACCCCACCGGCTCGTTCAAGGACCGTGGGATGACGATGGCGATTTCCTGCGCGGCAGAAGAAGGTGCCCAAGCGGTCATCTGTGCCTCGACGGGGAACACCTCAGCGTCTGCATCGGCGTATGCCGTGCGTGCCGGAATGGTCAGTGCGGTTCTTGTGCCTGCGGGCAAGATTGCGATGGGCAAGCTGGCACAGGCACTGGTCCACGGTGCACGCCTGCTGCAGGTCAACGGAAACTTCGATGACTGTTTGATGCTGGCGCGGGACTTGGCCGACCAGTACCCGGTGGCTTTGGTTAACAGCGTGAACCCAGTTCGAATCGAAGGCCAGAAGACAGCGTCATTCGAGATCGTTGATCAGCTTGGCAAGGCACCAGACATTCACTGTCTGCCCGTTGGCAATGCTGGCAACATCACCGCCTACTGGAAGGGCTACGGCGAGTACGCCGATGAAGGCCGTAGTCAACGCCCTCGGATGTGGGGCTTCCAGGCCGCCGGAGCAGCGCCAATCGTTAACGGTGCCCCGGTGAAGAATCCGAGCACGATTGCCACCGCCATCCGGATTGGTAATCCCGCCTCCTGGGACCAAGCTGTCGCTGCTCGAGACGATTCCGGCGGAATGATCGAGGCCGTCACCGATCGCGAAATTTTGGCTGCCTACCGTTTGTTAGCTCGCTCCGAGGGAGTCTTCGTCGAGCCTGCCAGCGCAGCCAGCGTGGCGGGACTTCTGCAGTGCCATGGAAAGGGTCTGCTTGATCCCGGTCAGCAGATCGTGTGCACAGTGACCGGAAATGGCTTGAAGGATCCAAACTGGGCGATCTCGGGTGCGCCGACACCGACCGGAATTGAGCCTGATGCCCATGCTGCTGCTCGGGAACTGGGACTGGTCGAATGACTCTGCCCGTTGGGCGCAGCGCTTCGGTGCAGGTATCGGCCACTAGTGCAAACCTCGGCCCTGGTTACGACTGCGCGGGGCTATGCCTGAGCTTGTACGACGACCTCACAGCCACCGTGATTGATCACGGGTTGGAGATCGAGGTTGACGGCCACGGTGCGGATGATGTTCCGAAAGACGATTCCCACCTCGTCGTGCGCAGCATCCGTCACGCATTTGCCCACGTCGGCCGAACCATGCCAGGCATCCGACTGGAGTGCGTGAATCGAATCCCGCACGGTCGTGGCCTGGGATCGTCATCGGCTGCCATCGTCGCGGGTCTGCTGCTGGCTGCCGGATTGTTGGATGACGAGGCTGGCGATCTTGTCGATCAGCGAGTGTTGGTCGAGTTGGCCTGTGATCTGGAAGGGCATCCAGACAACGTTGCCCCGGCAATCTTGGGCGGATTCACGTTGGCCTGGATGACGGAGCAAGGGGTGGGTCGGGCCGTCCGACTGACTGCGCACCAAGCGATTGCGCCGGTGGTCGCAATCCCAGAAACCAAGTTGGAAACACAGCGTGCACGCGAACTACTGCCGGACACGGTTGATCATGCGGAAGCTGCCTTTAATGCTGGGCGTAGTGCGTTGCTGCCGGTCGCATTCACCGGCATCGATGGGCAATCACCAAGCCGAGAACTATTGCTGGCAGCTACCCATGACCTGCTACATCAAGACGCTCGACAACCGGCTTATCCGCATTCCCACTCACTAGTGATGCAACTGCGTGACCGGGGCATCCCCGCCATGATTTCCGGGGCAGGACCGACCGTCATTGCGTTGGGTGTGGAAGGTAGTGATCTGTCGGCTAGTGCTGTCGAAGCGGCGATGGTCGATGTGTTGGGAGCCGAGGCGCAAGACTGGCAAGTGAGCACTCTGGTCGTTGACCCGCAAGGCGCAAAGATCATCAGCTAGCCGTTTGGTGGGACGCCAACTGGTCGAATTGTTGTGCAAATAGCTCCCACCGGGGTCTGCAGTGGTACGGTGGTCATATCAGCCAGCAGGGGTCCCCACCCCGCGGCGAGCCTCCTGAACTCACACACTTTGTGTAAACGCCGAATCCGGTGCACAGAAAACTTCTTCTGGTGAGTTCGTACACCTGAAGCCGCTGTCTGACCAGCGGCCTACGTCCGAGAAAGGACGCCAACCCAAGTGACGGAATCAACGATCACAATTGATTCACCTGCCGAGAAATCGGCTCCCCGCGCCGGCGGACTGTCCTCGATGCTGTTGCCTGAGCTGAAGAAGCTTGCTGGCGAACTCGGCATTTCGGGAGCTTCCGGTATGCGTAAGGGCGAACTCGTATCTGCCATCAAAGAGAAGCAGTCCGGTGGACGACCTGTCGTCTCCAAGTCGGACGAGTCGAAGGCGCAAGAGTCATCCGACTCCTCAGCGAGCAAGAACGACGCATCGTCCGACAACGCTGATCGCTCGAATGACGGGCAGCAGCGTGGAGAAAACCGCCGCAACAATGGCGGAAATGATCGCAATAACGATCGCAACAATGGCGGTGGCAACGACCGCAACAACGGTGACCGGAACAACAACGGTGGCGATCGCAACAACGGCGGAAACAACAACCGGAATAACCGGGATGACGATGATGATCGCGGTGGTAACCGCAACAATCGCCGTCGTCGCCGAGGCCGGGATCGCAACCGTGATGGTCAAGGTGGACGTAACCGCCGCAACGACCTGGAAGATCCGCAGATCAATGAGGACGATGTCCTGCTGCCCGTCGCCGGTATCCTGGATGTCCTCGACAACTACGCATTCGTTCGCACCTCGGGTTACCTGCCTGGTCCGAACGACGTCTATGTCTCGCTATCCATGGTTCGTCGCAACGGACTTCGCAAGGGCGATGCCATCACCGGCCAGGTGAAGCAGCCACGCGAAGGCGAGAGTCGTCAGAAGTTCAATCCGTTGGTCCGGATCGACACTGTCAATGGCGCAACCGTTGAAGAAGCCAAGACTCGCGTTGAGTTCGGCAAGCTCACTCCGCTGTACCCGCAAGAGCGTTTGCGTCTGAGCAACGACAGCGAGCCACACAACCTCACTGCCCGAGTTATCGACATCGTGTCGCCTATCGGTAAGGGTCAGCGTGGTCTCATCGTCTCCCCGCCGAAGGCCGGTAAGACGATGGTGCTGCAGCGCATCGCCAACGCCATCACTGCCAACAACCCGGAATGCCACCTCATGGTGGTTCTGGTTGACGAACGTCCAGAAGAAGTCACCGACATGCAGCGTTCGGTCAAGGGCGAGGTCATTGCCTCCACCTTCGATCGTCCAGCGGAAGACCACACGATCGTCGCTGAGCTAGCAATCGAGCGTGCCAAGCGTCTGGTCGAACTGGGCCACGACGTTGTCGTGCTGCTGGACTCCATGACTCGCCTGGGTCGTGCCTACAACCTGGCTGCACCAGCATCGGGACGCATCCTGTCCGGTGGTGTGGACTCCACTGCGCTGTACCCACCAAAGAAGTTCTTCGGTGCTGCTCGCAACATTGAGAACGGTGGCTCGCTCACCATTCTGGCTACCGCGCTGGTGGAGACCGGTTCGCGCATGGACGAGGTCATCTTCGAAGAGTTCAAGGGCACTGGCAACATGGAGCTCAAGCTCGATCGTCGACTGGCGGACAAGCGCATCTTCCCGGCTGTCGATGTGGATGCATCCGGTACTCGTAAGGAAGAACTACTGCTTGCTCCGGACGAACTAAAGATCACCTGGAACTTGCGTCGAGTGCTGCACGCATTGGATACCCAACAAGGCATCGAATTGCTGCTCTCGAAGCTGCGTGAGACCAAGAACAACTACGAGTTCCTCATGCAGGTTCAGCAATCGGTTCCGTCCGGCCCCATTGCCGACGGCGAACAGATCGAGCTCTAAAGGGCGGCAGACAACAGCGCGGATAAGTAAAGCGAGCCCGTGCCTGCGTCTCGATCGCCGTTGCGCGCGGGGTTTCGAGATTTGGCATAAGAGGAATATCTACTGTCCCGTCTGTGTTGGGTCTTGACCGACCATGACACAATTGGTTACTCAGCCCCGGTTCACGCCTCAACCCGCAGCAGCGGGGGCGACCCGGTGCACACATCAAGGAGATCGCAATGAAGCAGGGCATTCACCCCGAGTACGTGGAAACCACGGTCACATGCACGTGTGGCAATGAGTTCACCACCCGCAGCACCGCCAAGAGCGGCAGCATCCATGCTGACGTCTGCAGCAACTGCCACCCCTTCTACACGGGCAAGCAGAAGATTCTCGATACCGGCGGTCGCGTCGCGAAGTTCGAGAAGCGCTTCGGCAAGAACCCGGGTGCCAAGTCCGCCAAGGCGGAGTCCGACGACTCCGCATCCTGAGCCGTGTTCGAGCGCGTCGAGGAACTAGTTGCCGAGAACGCGGATCTCGAACGGCAACTGGCCGACCCATCACTACACGCAGACCCTGCGGCCGCTCGCAAGGTTGGTCGTCGTCATGCCCAACTGCGCCCCATCATCGAGGCGTATTCGTCGTGGCGGACGCTGGGTGATGACCTCGAAGCAGCACAAGAACTATCTGAGGCTGACCCGGCATTTGCTGAGGAAGCAACCAGTATTGAAGCGCAGCGTGAAGAAGTCGCCGAGCGGCTCACCACACTGTTAATTCCACGAGATCCGTTGGATGGCTCTGACGTCATCTTGGAAATCAAAGCCGGTGAAGGTGGCGACGAGTCGGCGCTATTCGCGGGTGATCTATTGCGCATGTATCTGCGCTACGCCGAACGTCGTGGGTGGAAGACCGAGGTCCTAGAAAGCAACGAGTCCGACCTCGGCGGATTCAAGGATGTCTCGGTTGCGGTCAAGGCAAAAGGGGTGGCCGAGCCTGGCGACGCACCGTTCGATCGACTGCGTTACGAAGGCGGCGTCCACCGAGTCCAACGCGTTCCGGTGACGGAATCGCAAGGGCGAATCCATACCTCGGCTGCTGGTGTTCTGGTCCTGCCAGAAACCGAAGAAGTCGAGATTGAGATCGACCCCAACGACTTGCGTATCGACGTCTACCGCTCCAGCGGCCCCGGTGGGCAGAGCGTCAACACCACTGACTCTGCAGTGCGCATTACTCACGTTCCAACCGGTGTGGTGGTCAGTTGCCAGAACGAGAAGTCGCAACTGCAGAACAAAGAACAAGCAATGCGAATCTTGCGCGCGCGACTGGTCGCCTTGGAGGAAGAACGACGAGCAGCGGAAGCCTCGGACACCCGCCGGGCGCAGGTGCGAACCGTCGATCGCTCCGAACGAATCCGCACCTACAACTTCCCAGAGAACCGGCTGGCAGATCATCGAACCGGGTTTAAGTCCTACAACCTGGACCAGGCGCTTGATGGCGACTTGGACGGTGTCATCCAGTCTTGCGTTGACGCTGACATGGCTGCACGCCTGGCCGGCGACACAGACGAGTGACCCAGTACCTGCGCGACGTCAAAGCGCGCGCCACTAGCACGCTGGAACAAGCCGGGATTGATACCAGCGAGGCCGACGTGATCACCCTGCTTGCGCATGTCCTTGATGTGACTAAGGGAAACCTCGTCCTGATCGACGAACTTTCCGATGAGGAAGCTGGGCAGTTCGACCACCTTGTTCAGCAGCGAGCCCAACGCATCCCGCTGCAACATCTCACTGGAATCGCGGGTTTCTGTGAACTGGACTTACAAGTGGGTTCGGGGGTTTTTGTTCCGCGACCAGAAACAGAGACGTTGGTCCAGTTGGCTCGTCAGTTTCTGCATGAGTCTGCCGGTGAACAGCCCGTCGTCGTTGACCTATGTACGGGATCTGCCGCAATTCCACTCGCTATCGCTACCAGCGCCAGCGTGCAGGCGTTTGGTCTAGAACTCAGTGAAGCTGCATTCGACTGGGCGCAACGCAACGTCGATGCGTATGGACAACTACTTGCTGAACGAGATTCGACGGTCGAACTGTTGAACGTGGACGCGACCACTGCCATCAGCGCGCTCCCGCAATTAATGGGAGCAGTCAACGTGGTCACCACCAATCCGCCGTACATCCCGGACGGTGCAATTCCGCGTGACCCAGAAGTACGTGACCACGATCCTGCGATGGCTCTGTACGGGGGAGCCGATGGTTTGACGATCATGCGCGAACTAATCGGCCAAGCCCACGAGCTGCTGGTCGATGGGGGAGTCCTACTGATCGAACACGGTGACGAACAAGCCGACTCAGTTAGGCAGGCGATTGCCGATCAGGGTGGCTTTGTTCAACTGACGGATCACCCGGATCTTGCTGGCCGTCCTCGGGTAGCGCGGGCGGTTCGGGCGTACTCGGATCAATAACGTCGGCGACTGATCGAAGTTGATCCAGGCTGATCGCTCCGGGTCTGACCAAGGTGGGGACCGGGCCTGTCACATCAATCACCGTGGACGGTCGTTGTTCCGGCAGCGGACCCACATCGAAGTACATCGTCGCGGCTTCGGCGAAAGAACTTGCGGCCTGCTCGCAGGTCACGGGTGCTGGGGACCCCGCGATGTTGGCAGCGGTCAGCGCCAGTGGACCGACCTCATGCGCCAGTTGCCAGGCGACCGGATGCAGCGGCATCCGAACCGACACCGTGTGGTCCCCCGGGGCAGACACTGACCAGGTCAGTGCCGGTTGAGTACGCCCGATGACCGTCAACATCCCCGGCCAGAACGCTTGCATCAAGGCGCGCGCCGCAGAACTGACATCGACCAACAGCCCATCGGCAGTGACGGTTCGCCCAATCGCGACGGGTAAGGGAAGGGTGTCGTCCCGATTCTTCATGTGTCGGATACGTGCCACTCCATCGACGCGAAACGCATCAGTCGCTAGTGCATACGACGATTCCGTTGGTACGACGACCACTTGGCCGCGTCGCACCGCGGTCACGGCGGAACTGATCGCTGCCGCCAACTCACGCGGATCGGTCGCATCGACTTGCCGGATCACTCACGCAACTTATCTGGTGGATCTTTTCTCGTCCGGTGCTTGCTCGGTCTTGGTTGGGTCGGGACGTAGACTGCCGATATGACTGATGCGCCATTCTGGGGTTCCGATTTCAACGCATTGACCGACGAGGATCCGGAGATTGCTTCGATCCTGTTGTCCGAATTGGAACGAGCGCGCAGCGGACTGCAGTTGATTGCCAGCGAGAACTTCACCAGCCCAGCGGTACTGGCTGCGCTGGGGTCCACATTGAGCAACAAGTACGCAGAGGGATACCCCGGTCGGCGTTACTACGGAGGGTGCGCCGAGGTCGATAAGGCCGAGACCCTGGGTATCGAGCGAGCAAAGGCCCTCTTCGAGGCTGACCATGCCAACCTTCAACCACACTCCGGAGCGAGTGCAAACATCGCCGTTTACGGTGCGTTCTGTAAGCCGGGCGACACCATTCTCGCGATGAGTCTGCCGCACGGTGGACACCTCACCCATGGCACCAAGGTGTCGTTCTCGGGTAAGTGGTTCAACGCTGTGCACTACGGGGTGGACCCTCAAACCGAAGACATCGACTATGACCAGGTTCGTGATCTGGCGCGCGAGCATCAGCCCAAGATGATCATTTGTGGCGGCTCGGCTATCCCGCGTTTGATCGACTTTGCTGCTTTCCGAGAGATTGCCGATGAGGTTGGGGCGATCCTCATGGTTGATGCGGCGCACTTCATTGGGCTGGTTGCCGGTAAGGCGATCCCCAGTCCCGTGCCATACGCCGATGTGGTCACTTTCACCACGCACAAGGTTCTGCGTGGCCCGCGTGGCGGCATGATCCTGAGCAAGGAGGAGCACGCTGCCGCGATCGACAAAGCCGTGTTCCCGATGATGCAGGGTGGGCCGCTCATGCACTGCGTGGCAGCCAAGGCAGTAGCTCTTAAGGAAGCCGCTAGTCCCGAATACGCTCAGTACGCCCAGCAGGTGATTACTAACGCCCAAGTGCTTACCGAAGCTTTGGCCAAGGAGGGCATGCGCCCAGTCACTGGTGGAACCGATACTCACCTGGCACTGCTCGACCTCCAAGGAATCGGAGTATCCGGTACTGATGCTGAGACGCGTTGCGATGCAGCCGGGATCGTGCTGAACAAGAACGCCATCCCGAATGACCCACAACCGCCGTCGATTGCCTCCGGTATTCGAGTGGGAACGCCCAGCGTGACCACGCAGGGAATGGCTGAGGAGCAAATGGCCACGATCGGTTCACTGATCGGCCGTGCGGTTCGTGGTGAGGATTCCGAAGAAATCCGCGGCGAGGTGGAACAACTGGTGACTGCTTTCCCCGCGTACCCTCGGGGTTAATGCGCGAGTACCTCCTTTGTCTGCTGACCGCTGCGGCGGTCACGTATTTGACGACGCCATTGGCACGTCGTCTGGCGATCAAAGCGGGCGCGATGGCAGAGGTGCGCGACCGTGATGTTCACGATGAACCCACTCCCCGCTGGGGTGGCCTCGCGATGTTCATGGGCCTGCTTGCTGGATTAGTCCTCGCCAGTCAGCTCCCACTGATGAGTGCGGTCTTTGAAACCAACCGTCAACCGTTGGCCTTGCTCACGGGAAGCTCGATCATCGTCGTGCTGGGTTTGATCGATGACCGTTGGGGTTTGGATGCTCCGACCAAGTTCCTCGGGCAGGTCATTGCTGCTGGTTCGATGGCGATGCTGGGAATCCAGATGCTCTGGTTGCCGTTGTTCGGCACTTTCGTCCTCGACCCCTTGGCCTCGGTTCTGCTCACCGTCTTAGTCGTCGTGCTCACGATCAATGCCGTCAACTTCGTCGATGGCTTAGACGGATTAGCGGCCGGAATCGTGGGAATCGCAGCGGTCGCGCTCTTCACCTATTCCTACGCGTTGAGCGTAGGATTCCAGATTGAACGCGCCACCTTGGCCACGCTCATCTGCGCACTGCTTGCTGGTATGTGCGCGGGCTTCCTTCCCCACAATCTGAACCCGGCCCGAATCTTCATGGGCGATACCGGGTCGATGCTGATCGGTCTCATGCTGGCTGCGTCCATGATTACGCTCACTGGTCAGGTCGACCCCAGCACCTTGAAGGGTCCGTTGGGAATCCCCACGATTCTGCCGATCCTGCTGCCCGTCGCTGTGATCAGTTTGCCGTTGCTGGATGTTGCGCTCGCTGTCGTTCGTCGTACCCGCCAACGCCGCAGTCCGTTCGCCCCCGATAAGCAGCACCTGCATCACCGCTTGATCGAGATGGGGCATAGCCAGCGGCGGGCAGTGACTCTCATGTACGCATGGACAGCGCTGCTGGCATTCACCGCAGTGTCGTTCGCTTTCGTTCAACCCCTGATCATTCCGCTGGCGATTTTCGTGATTGGAACGGCGGTGTTGGTCTTTCTGGTGTTGCGCCCACCTCGCATCACCACACCTGGCGTCCCGCATGACGTTCCAGCAGCTTGAGTGCGCTGAGGTAGCGTCTGTTGTCTGATGAGTGATTCCGAATCAGCCGCTGAAACCCAGCCCAGCCCCAACTCTGCTGCCGCCAATGACCGGCGACTACTGGTGATCCCACTGACCGCAGTGATCATCACGGGCGTCATCGTGTCGTTGATCTGTGCATTGACTGTCGGTGGGTCTGGCCTGGTGTCGGCCGTGCTGGGAACGCTCGTGGTGGCAGCCTTCTTCGGCATTGCCCAATTCATCGTGGCGAGAGTGCTTCGCAACAATCCCGCACTGGCGATGAACGTGGCGTTGCTGGTGTACGTACTACAGATGGCAGTCCTCATGGGGCTGATGCTGTTGCTGCGCAATGCATCGTTCCTTGCCCCGAAGGCATTTGCTGCTGCGATCCTCGCGTGTGCCCTGGCATGGACAGCGGCAGCAGTGTGGGCGCAGTTGTCAGCCAAGGTGTTGTATGTCGAACCGGGAACAGCTCCAGATGGCTTCACCGTGCCGGGTGAACCGCCCACAGATTGAGATTTTGGTGGCATTCGGCGCAAGTTGAGCCGATCGGGGCTGTGGCGGTCAGTCATGGGCCACACAAGGTTTGCTAAGTTTCGCACCAATGACCGCGAAACCCCCCGCAACCGCAGGCACTCCGTCCCCGACAGACACAGCGTGGCTGATCATCGGACGACTCATTGCCGGCGTAGCAATCTATGGCGGGATCGGGTGGTTACTCGGTTTGTGGCTGGGCAATGAGACCTTGTTCGCCGCTATCGGAGTTGTCTTCGGTTTGGCGGCCAGTCTCCTGCTCATCTACTACCGGCTCACACATGAGTCGGCTGCAGACGTTGAGGCATTGGAAGGATTGGGCCGCATGAAGCGCAGGTCGTCGGAGGTAACCGGTGGCTAACCCCTCGTCAGTTGTTGCCGGAGAGTTCGACTGCCACCTGTATGGAAACTGTGGTTTCCCTGCTCCCGGCACGGAGATCTTCCAGTTCAACGAGATCGTTCATTTCAGTGTTTTCGGCATCGACTTCTCTATCGCCAAACCAACGATTCTGTTGTTGTTGGTTTCGCTGATCATCATCGTTTTCTTCTCCATCGCTTTCCTCAAGCCCAAGCTGGTTCCCAGCAAGGTGCAGAGCATCGGAGAGGTCTCCTACGTCTTTGTTCGGGACCAAATCAGCCGCGAGACGATTGGTAAGGCAGGGGACCGGTTCGTTCCGTTCCTGTTTGCCTTGTTCTTCTTCGTCTTCTTGAACAACTTCATGGGCATTGTTCCTGGGGCGCAGTTCCCGGCGACGAGCTTGTTCGTCTACCCGTTGGTGCTGGCGTTGATCGTGTGGGTCACCTACATGTTCATCGGGATGAAGCACCAAGGCCCACTGAAGTTCTTCACCAACATGATGTTCCCGCCTGGAGTTCCCGCTGGAGTGCTGGGAATCCTCGCGCCAATCGAGTTCCTGTCGAACATCATCGTCCGCCCGTTCACGCTGGCTGTTCGACTTATGGCCAACATGTTCGCCGGCCACCTTTTGCTCACCGTGTTCATCGTCGCTTCGATCTACCTGTTCAGCCCGTCAGTTATTGGCATTCTCGGGTCGGCAGCATCGGGCTTGATGACGGTGATCATGACGGGCTTCGAGTTCATGATCGAAGCTCTGCAGGCCTACATCTTTACTCTCTTGACCGCTTCGTACATTGCAGGATCGCTCTCACACGAGCACTAAGAAAAGAAAACAACCCATAGACCCACTCCGTGCGGAAACTCCACACGGAACGGCAGAGAAGGACGGAACAGATGCTCTCAGTCATCGCAGAAGTCACCGGAAGCCTCGGTGCTGTCGGTTACGGTCTGGCGGCCATTGGCCCCGGCATCGGTATCGGCATCATCTTCGGTAACGGCGTTCAGGCGATCGCTCGTCAGCCAGAGGCTTACGGCGTTATTCGCCAGAACATGTTCATCGGCTTCGCGCTCGCGGAAGCTCTTGCACTCTTGGGCTTCGTTGCCCCGTTCGTTTTCAAGTAAGCCGACCGACCACCAACTCCTGAAAGGGAGTGAGTAATGACTGAGATCCTTGCCTCCGGTGGAGGCGAAGGGGACTTCAACGTTCTCGGTGTGCCATTGGGTGAGTTCATCATCGGTGGTCTCGCCTTCCTCATCGTCTTCGGTGTGCTGGCCAAGCTGTTATTGCCGAAGATCAAGCAGGCCCTGGAAGAACGCGAAGAAGCGATCAAGGGCGGCTTGGAGAAGGCAGAACAAGCTCAGGCAGAAGCTGCGGCTCTGCTCGCAGCCAACGATGATGCGTTGGCCAAGGCACGCGAAGAAGCTGCGGAGATCCGTACCCAGGCGCAAGCCGAGCGGGCACAGATCATCGAGGACGCTCGCCAGGAAGCACGCGAAGCTGCTGCCAAGGAGACGGCTGCGGCACAGGCTCAGATCGCCGCTGATAAAGCCAAGGCGCAGTCTGAACTGCAGAAGTCGGTGGGCACTATGGCCACCGATCTTGCTGGCCGCATCGTTGGAGACCAGATGTTGGATCGTGACCGTGCTTCCGCTGTCGTTGATGGGTTCATCAACGAATTGGAGTCGGCCGCACCACAAGGTTCGGGGTCCTGATGCTGGGATCGAGCAGGACATCAATGGCAGGCATCGTCGAGTCGCTTAACGCGAGCTACGACGGTTCTGCTGATGCCACGGCATACCGAACGGCAGGCGAAGAACTGCTCGAGGTATCCACCCTGCTCGGCAGTGAACGCACACTGCGCACGACGTTGGCTGACTCGTCCATCTCTGCGGACGCCAAGAAAGGTCTGCTGGCGTCACTGTTCGGGTCGCTTTCTGCCCCAGCTACTGAGACGTTGGGCAAGATCGTCAACTCTCGCTGGTCATCCGATTCAGATTTGGTGGACGCCGTTGAGCAAGCAGGCGACATTCTCGTGCTGATGGGTGCGGAGGCAGACGGCCGCAGTGACCAAGTGGAAGAAGAACTTTTCCGATTTGGCCGTGCGATCGACGCCAACCCCGACCTGCAGATGGCGTTGACCAACCCGGCTACTCCGGCGGAGGCAAAGACCGGAATTGTTCGCAGTCTCTTGGAGAACAAGGCCGAAGGTGAGACGAATCTTCTGGTCGGGCACATCGCCGCCAGTCTTCGCGGTCGTCGTTTCCAAGATGCGATCAGCTCAGTCAGTGAACTGGCGGCTGATCGGCGGGGCCGAGTGGTCGCCGTCGTGCGGTCTGCCGTAGAGCTGAATGACGATCAACAAGCCCGACTTGCTGGTGTTCTGGCCAAGCTGCACGGCCGCGACATCGAATTGAATATCGAAATCGATCCCACCGTTATCGGAGGCATCGAAGTCCGAGTTGGTGACGAAGTCATCGATGGAACGTCCGCAAACCGACTGGAACAAGCCCGTCGCCGCATGGCGGGCTAACCACAGACCACAACCTGTACGCCAGACCGCGCACGCGGTCGACGAGAGAAAGAGAAGAGAGCATGGCCGAATTGACCATCTCCGCTGACGAGATTCGCAGTGCGATCGAGCAGAACGTCTCCAACTTCACCGCGGAGAACTCCCGCGAAGAAGTGGGCCGTGTGCTTGAGACCGGCGACGGCATCGCGCGCGTCGAAGGCTTGCACTCTGCGATGACCAACGAGCTGCTCGAGTTTGAAGGTGGGCTGCTTGGCCTGGCTTTGAACCTCGACGTTCGTGAGATCGGCTGCGTGTTGCTTGGCGACGGCAGCAAGATCGAAGAAGGTCAGCAGGTCAAGCGAACTGGCAAGGTGCTCTCCGTCCCCGTGGGTGACGGATTCCTTGGTCGAGTCGTCGATCCGCTGGGCAACCCGATTGATGGCTTGGGCGCAATCGAAGCCGAAGGTGAGCGAGCCCTGGAATTGCAGGCTCCGACCGTCGTTGAGCGCCAGCCTGTTACCGAGCCGATGCTCACTGGTCTGAAGGCCGTGGACTCCATGACAGCCATCGGTCGTGGACAGCGCCAGCTCATCATTGGCGACCGCCAGACCGGCAAGACTGCTTTGGCGCTCGACACGATTTTGAACCAGAAAGAGAACTGGGACTCCGGTGATCCCAAGAAGCAGGTCAAGTGCGTGTACGTGGCTGTCGGCCAAAAGGGCTCGACGATCGCTTCCGTGCGTGGCGCTCTGGAAGAGCATGGTGCCCTGGAATACACGACGATCGTTGCCGCTCCGGCCTCCGATAGCGCTGGTTTCAAGTACCTCGCTCCGTATACCGGTTCAGCTATCGGTCAGCACTGGATGTACAACGGCCAGCACGTGCTCATCGTGTTCGACGACCTGAGCAAGCAGGCCGAGGCATACCGTGCCGTGTCCCTGTTGCTGCGTCGTCCGCCGGGCCGCGAGGCATACCCCGGTGACGTCTTCTACTTGCATAGCCGCTTGCTGGAACGTTGCGCCAAGCTGTCCGACGAGATGGGCGCCGGTTCCATGACGGGTCTGCCGATCATCGAGACCAAGGCAAACGACGTGTCGGCATACATTCCGACCAACGTCATTTCCATCACCGATGGCCAGTGCTTCCTGGAGTCCGACTTGTTCAACTCCGGTGTTCGCCCGGCGATCAACGTCGGTATCTCCGTCTCGCGTGTTGGCGGTGCGGCTCAGCCCAAGGCCATGCGGTCGGTCGCTGGTCGTCTGCGTTTGGACCTTGCTCAGTACCGCGAACTGGAAGCGTTCGCTGCTTTCGGTTCTGACCTAGACAAGGCGTCCAAGGCGGCACTAGATCGCGGTGCTCGGCTCGTGGAATTGCTTAAGCAGCCGCAGTACTCACCGTTCTCCATCGAACGTGAAGTTGTCTCCGTATGGGCGGGTACTTCCGGTGGCCTGGACGATGTTCCGGTCGAGGACATCAAACGATTCGAAGTTGACTTCTTGGATTACATGAATCGGGAGAAGCGAGGCGTGCTGGACGCCATCCGTGACACCGGTCAGCTATCCGACGACTCCGTGAGTGAGTTGGAAGCCGGGCTCAAGGCGTTCAAGGGAACCTTCGCTACCTCGGATGGAACCGTTCTGGGGCGCGAAGCTGAAGCTGAGGCGCTACCGGACGAAGAGATCGAGCACGGCAAGGTCACGAAGAAGGTTCGTGGCTGACCTATGGGTGCCTCGCAGCGGATCTTCCGACAGAAGATCAAAGACACGCAATCGACAAAGAAGATCACTCGCGCAATGGAGTTGATCGCGTCTTCGCGCATCGTTAAGGCGCAGGCTGCTGTCGAAGCAACGCTGCCGTACGCCCGTGGACTGATTAGTGGACTGACGCTGGCGGCCTCACATGCCAACGTCAATCACCCACTACTGACTGAGGTTGAGAAGCCTCGCCGGGCCGGCATCCTGCTCATCACTGCTGACCGTGGTTTAGCGGGGGCGTACTCAGCGAATGCGATCAAGGAAGCGGAACGGCTCGCAGAGAACCTGCGTGCGCGCGACCTAGATGTTGCGCCCTACCTGGTAGGACGCAAAGCGGTTAGTTACTACAAGTTCCGCGAACGCCCGATCGCTGCCGACTGGACCGGCATTTCCGATAGCCCCAAGTACGAACACGCCAAAGAGATCTCTGATCGTTTGTTGACTGACTTCTTGGAGAACACCGAAGAAGGCGGCGTGGACGAGATCCACATCGTCTACACCCACTTCGTCAACCGCGTGACCCAAGAGCCGCGGGTACTGCGTGTGGTTCCACTGGATGTGGTGGAAGAAGTCATCGATACCACCGCAGGTGAAGGTATTCATGGAGCAGAGGAGAAGGGTGGCAAAGCTGTGTGGCCGCTCTACGACTTTGAACCCAGTGCCGACGCCACGCTTGATGCGCTGCTCCCTAAGTACATCGCGCACCTGGTGCATGTGGCGCTGCTGGAATCGGCTGCCAGTGAGCACGCCGCTCGTCAGCGGGCCATGAAGTCGGCCACAGATAACGCCGAAGACCTGATCAAACGATTCACCCGGCAAGCCAACCAAGCTCGCCAAGCCGAAATCACCCAGGAAATTAGCGAGATCGTCGGTGGAGCCGACGCTCTGGCTTCCGCAAACTAACCGAAACCGACCAAGTTCGGGCTCGCGCCCGTAGAGGAGAGAAGCGATATGACCGCGACTGTCGAGACCACCACAGGCGTCGGACGCGTTGCGCGCGTTACCGGCCCGGTTGTTGACGTCGAGTTCCCCGTCGAGGCGATGCCGGAACTTGAGAACGCCCTGCACACCACGGTCGTGTTCGGTGCCAACGACGAGGACGAACCCGATTCGCGTCTGCTCACCCTTGAGGTGGCGCAGCACATTGGCGACAACATGGTGCGTGCCATCTCCATGCAGCCGACCGACGGTTTGACCCGCGGTGCTGAGGTCACGGACACCGGCGCCCCAATCACCGTGCCGGTGGGGGATGTGACCAAGGGCCACGTGTGGAACACCCTCGGCGTGCCGCTGGACGTGGATCCCGCCACCCTGGACATTCAGGAGCGTTGGCCGATTCACCGCGCTGCTCCCTCCTTCGATCAGTTGGAGAGCAAGACCGAGGTCTTCGAGACCGGTATCAAGGTCATCGACCTGCTGACCCCTTACGTCAAGGGTGGAAAGATCGGCCTGTTCGGCGGTGCCGGTGTCGGCAAGACCGTTCTCATCCAGGAAATGATCTACCGCGTTGCCGAGAACTTTGGTGGTGTGTCTGTGTTCGCCGGTGTCGGTGAGCGCACCCGTGAAGGTAACGACCTCTTCGGTGAAATGACCGAGTCGGGCGTCATCAACAAGACCGCGCTGGTCTTCGGTCAGATGGACGAACCGCCGGGCACCCGCCTTCGTGTCGCGCTATCTGCGCTGACCATGGCGGAGTACTTCCGCGATGTGCAGAAGCAGGACGTGCTGCTGTTCGTGGACAACATCTTCCGTTACACCCAGGCAGGCTCTGAGGTGTCCACGCTGCTCGGTCGTATGCCGTCTGCTGTGGGATACCAGCCGACCCTGGCCGACGAGATGGGCCAATTGCAGGAGCGCATCACCTCCACCCGTGGTCACTCCATTACGTCGCTGCAAGCCATTTACGTCCCCGCCGACGACTTGACTGACCCAGCGCCGGCCACCACCTTCGCCCACCTCGACGCCACCACGGTGCTTTCCCGTCCGATTACGGAAAAGGGCATCTACCCGGCTGTTGACCCGCTGGACTCCACCTCGCGAATCCTGGATGCGCAGTACGTCGGTGACGAGCACTACGCCGTTGCCGCCCGTACTAAGGAGATCCTGCAGCGCTACAAGGATCTGGAAAACATCATCGCGATTCTCGGTATCGATGAATTGTCTGAAGAAGACCGCATCATCGTTAACCGTGCTCGACGGATTGAGCGATTCCTATCCCAGAACATGTTCGTTGCGGAAGCGTTCACCGGTCAGCCCGGCTCGTTCGTTCCCGTCACCGAGACGGTTGCCGCATTCAAGGCGCTGGCTGAGGGCGAGTTCGACCACCTGCCAGAGCAGGCCTTCTTCATGTGCGGTGGCATCGAGGACCTCGAGCGCAACGCCGCGAAGCTCGAAGGTAAGTAAGTCAGAGCTGATCGACAAAGGAGGACGATATGGCTGAGCCGATGACAGTGGAACTAGTCGCCACTGACCGCGCGATTTGGAGCGGTCAGGCCACGCTGGTGTCGTTCTCCACGTTGGATGGTGAGGTCGGTCTAATGCCCGGCCATTCACCGATCATGGCTGTCTTGCGTGATGGTCCGGTCTTGATTCGGCAAGCTGACGGGCAAGAACTGCACGCCGCTGTGCACACGGGTTTCGCTGTGGTGGACGACGGCAAGGTCATCATTCTGGCGGAGAGCGCTGAACTCGCTGACGAGATTGATATCGATGCTGCGAACGAACTGCTGGAGCAGGCCAAGCACATCGAAGATGAGGCCAAGTCCGCGGAACAGACCGCGATGGCGCAAACCCAGATCCGAGTTGCGCAGAAAGCGTCTTAGTCGGCAATCGGCAGCAATTGCTACCGATTCGCTCCTGGCACCCAGAGCACGTCCTGTTCGCCTGCCTGGGCGTTCTCATAGCGACCCAGGATGAACAGCAAGTCGGACAACCGATTCAGGTACTTCGCAGTCAAGACGTTCGTGCTATCCGCAAACTCGTCAATGGCGACCCACGCGGAACGTTCAGCTCGACGACAGACAGTTCGCGCGACGTGCAAAGTCGCAGACGCCTGGGTTCCTCCAGGCAGGATGAAGCTGCGCAAGGCGGGGAGTTCTGCGTTGAATTCATCGCACCAGGCTTCAAGTCGATCGATGTAGTCCGGTTCCACCCGTAGCGGCGGATGCTTGGGATTCTCCGCAACCGGTGTGCAGAGGTCAGCGCCCACATCAAACAGGTCATGTTGAATCCGGCTCAGCACGGTGGTGGTGGCCTCGCTGGGGTTACCCATAGTGAGCACGATGCCGAGTGCAGCGTTGGTTTCATCCACGTCTGCGTAAGCAGCCAATCGGCTGTCTGCCTTACTGGTTCGGGAGAAATCGCCTAATGCGGTACTCCCGTCATCACCAGTGCGGGTGTAGATCCTCGTGAGGTTGACCATTTTGTAAGAGTAGCGAGCGGCCCACTATGGCGACGTATCCTCTCCTTCGTGGGTATGCAGGCATTTGAGGTCGTGGGGGGTGCCCGGTTAACCGGGTCTGTCCGCGTCGATGGTGCCAAGAACTCAGTCTTGAAACTGATGGCGGCGTCGTTGCTGGCTCCGGGCCGGACCCTGATCACTGAGGTGCCGAACATCCTGGACGTCGATGTGATGGCTCAACTGTTAACCCGACTTGGTTGCCAGGTTGATCTGAATCTCGCACATGGCACCGTTGCCATCGATGTACCGGAGAAGCTGAATCATCAGGCCGACTACGACCTCGTCCGACGAATGCGTGCCTCGATCTGTGTGCTGGGGCCGCTCGTCGCCCGATGTCATCGAGCAGAGGTCGCGGTTCCCGGTGGGGACGCGATTGGTTCACGTGGCCTGGACCTTCATATCAGCGGTCTGCAGCGGCTTGGTGTCGACGTTCACAGCGAGCACGGTTACCTGGTCGCTGATTCACCTGGACGAATGCAGGGGGCATCCATCTGGTTGGACTTCCCCAGCGTGGGAGCCACGGAGAACATCCTCATGGCGAGCGTGCTTGCCAAGGGAACCACCGTCATCGACAACGCTCCTCGTGAGCCAGAGATCGTCGACCTATGCGAGATGCTGCAATCGATGGGCGCGCAGATTTCCGGAGTCGGAACAGCAACTCTGGTAATCGACGGGGTGGATGGACTTTCGCCTACTACTCATGCCACAGTTCCCGATCGAATCGTGGCGGGAACGTGGGCTGTTGCTGCTGCTATTACCGGTGGCGACATCAGCATCACTAACGCGCACGCCAGTGACCTAGAGATTGCCTTGGACAAGCTCGTTACGGCAGGTGCTCATGTCGAGCTAGAGCCGACGGGTTTCCGGGTGAGCATCGACCGGCGGCCGAGCAGCGTTGACGTTGTGACATTGCCGTACCCGGGCTTTGCCACCGACCTGCAACCTCAATTCATCGCTTTGAACGCAATTGCCGATGGTGCTGCAATGGTGACGGAAAATCTGTTCGAAGCTCGGTTCCGATTCGTGCAGGAACTGCGACGCCTAGGTGCTGATGTCCGTACGGACGGCCACCATGCCCTGATTCGTGGAGTCCAGCGGCTGTCTGGAGCACCGGTTGAGGCCACCGACGTGCGCGCAGGCGCCGGATTAGTGCTGGCTGGTTTGGTTGCTGAGGGAACCACTGTCGTCCACG
Organism: Candidatus Nanopelagicales bacterium; assembly: GCA_039812085.1. Taxonomy (GTDB): domain Bacteria; phylum Actinomycetota; class Actinomycetes; order S36-B12; family UBA10799; genus JBDHZU01. The sequence continues at coordinate 29,704 of JBDHZU010000005.1, forward strand.
ACATCCACCACATTGACCGTGGTTACGCAAACTTCGTGGAGAACTTGCGGGGCCTGGGAGCACAGATCAGCCGCATCGACGTGTGAGGCAAAATCAGCGGTCGTTACCCTGAAAGGTATGGCAGAAAAGGATCGTCCATGGCTGATGCGTACCTACGCCGGCCACTCATCGGCAGCCGCATCTAACGAGCTGTACCGAACCAACCTGGCAAAGGGACAGACCGGCCTTTCCGTGGCCTTCGATCTGCCCACCCAGACTGGCTACGACCCGGACGATGAACTGGCCCGTGGTGAGGTCGGCAAGGTTGGTGTTCCGGTCAGCAACATCGGGGATATGCGTCAGTTGTTCAACGACATCCCGCTGGGCGAGATGAACACGTCGATGACGATTAATGCCACCGCAATGTGGCTGCTGGCTCTCTACCAAGCCGTTGCCGAGGAACAGGGTGCGACGCCCGAGCAGCTACAAGGCACGACCCAGAACGACATCATCAAGGAATACCTGTCCCGCGGCACCTACGTGTTCCCGCCTGGGCCGTCTTTGCGCTTGATCACCGACATGGTCGCGTACACGGTGAACAACATTCCCAAGTGGAACCCGATCAACATTTGTAGCTACCACCTGCAAGAAGCGGGCGCGACGCCCGTGCAGGAGATCTCCTATGCGATGTGTACGGCCATCGCTGTGCTGGATGCAGTTCGCGATTCCGGGCAGGTCCCGCCGGAGCGATTCGGCGAGGTCGTCGCTCGCATCAGTTTCTTCGTCAACGCAGGTGTGCGCTTCGTCGAAGAGATGTGCAAGATGCGTGCCTTCGTTCAACTGTGGGACGAGCTGACCGCCGAACGGTACGGAGTAACCGATGCCAAGCAACGCCGCTTCCGGTACGGCGTGCAAGTCAACTCTCTGGGGTTGACCGAGGCGCAGCCAGAGAACAACGTCCAACGCATCGTGCTGGAAATGCTGGCGGTAACCCTCAGCAAGGACGCTCGTGCTCGCGCGATCCAGCTCCCTGCCTGGAACGAAGCGCTCGGTCTGCCTAAGCCCTGGGACCAGCAGTGGTCACTGCGCCTACAGCAGGTGTTGGCTTACGAGTCCGACTTGCTGGAGTACGACGACATTTTCAACGGCTCCACTGTGATTGAGGCGAAGGTCGAGCAACTGGTCAATGAGGCCAAGGCCGAGATTGATCGGGTGCAGGCAATGGGTGGTGCAGTGGCTGCGGTTGAGAGCGGCTATATGAAGCAGCAGCTTGTCTCGTCACATGCCGCCCGTCGAGCAGCGATTGAGAATGGCGACGAAATCGTGGTGGGCTTGAACAAGTTCACCACGACGGAACCGAACCCGCTCTTGGCAGATTTGGACTCGGCGATCATGGTTGTGGATGCCGAGAACGAACAGCGCATCGTGGATGCGATCAAGGCGTGGCGTGAGGATCGCGATGCACAGGCAGTTGCCGATGCATTGCAACAACTCCGAGAAGTCGCCAAGACCGATGAGAATCTGATGACGGCGTCGTTGGCCTGTGCCCGTACTGGTGTGACGACCGGGGAATGGGCAGGCGCGCTGCGCGAGGTATTCGGTGAGTACCGGGCACCAACCGGAGTTGCTGGAGTCGTCGGTGTGGTTGAAGCTGGCGCAGAACTCACCAAGGTTCGGGAAGCAGTCAGTAAGACCGGGGAAGAACTCGGTGGACGCGTTCGACTACTCGTCGGCAAGCCCGGTCTCGACGGACATTCCAATGGAGCCGAACAGATCGCTGTGCGAGCCCGTGACGCTGGTTTCGAAGTCATCTATCAGGGCATCCGACTGACACCGGCCCAAATCGTGACTGCTGCGGTGGAAGAAGACGTTCATTGTGTGGGTCTGTCGATCCTGTCTGGTGCACACATGGAGCTTGTGCCAGAGGTGGTCGAAGGTTTAAAGGCTGCTGGTTTGACCGACGTCCCCGTCGTTGTCGGCGGAATCATTCCCGAGTCCGATGCGGCTGATCTGAAAGCAGCAGGAGTTGCCGCTGTCTTTACTCCCAAGGACTACGACGCCACCGACATCATGGGCGAGATCCTGGCGGTTATTCGCACAGCTCAAGGTCTCGACTAGGTTTCGAGCATAAGAAAAGGCCCACCCGAAACGCCGGTGGGCCTTTTCTTATGTTCTGGTCAGACAACGATCCCCAGGGAGCTTGCGCTCACCGCATCTGCGATCTCGTCAGCGGCTGCCTTGGCGCCTTCGCCGCGCTGGCGAGGGAACTGGGACAGTGCGATTCGGACGTAGATGCGCTCACGCTCTTCTTCCGTCAGTCCGCCCCACACGCCGTATGGCTCACGGGAGCGGATGGAGTAGTCAGCGCACTCGATGCGGACGTCGCAGCGGGCGCAGACAGCCTTGGCCGCACGGTCGCGTCGCAGTCGGGCAAGACCTCGTTCGTTCTGAGGATGGAAGAACAACTCGGGATCTGCCTCCCGGCAGGCGCCCTGCTCTTGCCATTCCCATGTGGCATCGGCGGGGACTTGCGACAACGGTTGCTGCGGCATCTTGCCTCCTGGAGACGGGGGATCGTCACGCTGCGTTGCTTGGTGGGGGCCAAGCTCGGCAGTTCTTCCTGTGGCTTTCGGTCACTCGTTGTTTACAACAAGTGAAGGAGACACTACTCAGCGTGAGTCCATTGGTGGGTCATCTATTCGGATGTATTACTCTAGTCATTTAGAACTATCAATACTGAGTTTTCCCTGAAATTCGCTGCGCTTAGTAGTGAGTTTGGGCGAATTGCGCAAGTTTGCGCACGGTGTGTCACGGGAATTGCTAAAGAACTTCTGACCTATATGGGCTCGGCTGATCGAGTCCTCATTGTTGATCACCGCACAATCGCTCAGATAGTGACCTGCAGGTGCTCAGGTGGCTGAATGGTCACTTCGTGACAGGCCGTGATCAATGTTTCCCTGCTGGCTGTACTGGGCCTAGGCTCACGACCATGTCCTCTGTGCACGGTTCATTGGAATCACCCGAGCTCTCTGGTTCCACATTGACCGAGGAACGCCCGGCGACAAGCACGGGCGATGGTGATCACGAGCGATTCGCCCATTACGTGCGCAAAGAGAAGATCGTTGAATCCGCGGTGACCGGAGAACCGGTTGTTGCCCTGTGCGGCAAGGTATGGGTGCCAGGCCGCGATCCATCGAAGTTCCCCATCTGCCCGGACTGCAAGGCCATCTATGACGGCCTCAAGCCAGGTAAGGATTCCAATCAGTAATTCCCTGAGTTTCCCAGCATTGACCGAACAAATAAGGAGTTCGCATGTCCGATAGTTCAGCTCCAGCCGCTGCTGAAGAAGCGGTCGCAGAAGAACAAGCAGCACAAGATCTACTGTCAGCGGTGAGCCGACATTGGGGCGTCTTGCTGGCTGGTGGCGCACTCGCTGTGATCATCGGCGGTCTGATCCTGGCGCGGCCTTTTGGTGCAGTGAAGGTGGCTGCCCTGCTGTTCGGCATTTGGTTGCTTGTTACCGGTGTGTTCCAGGTTGCGATGTCATTCGATAAGCAGTCAGAGACGAGCGTTCGCGTGCTCAACGCCCTCACCGGCGTGATTGGCATCGTGTTGGGTGTCTTGTGTTTTAAGAGCGTGGAGAACCGAATCTCGCTGTTGGTGTTGTTCATCGGGATCTCCTGGGTGCTGCGCGGAATCCTGCAGCTCTTCGCCGGAGCCAGCTCAGGTGGAGACAAGTGGTGGATCTTCGCCGGTCTGATTGGTCTGATTGCTGGTATCTGCGTGCTGGTGTGGCCAGTGACTTCCCTTGGCGTGCTCACTCTGCTCACCGGAATCTGGCTGGTCATCATCGGACTGGTGGAGATCGTGGCAGCTTTCCGGCTTCGCTCAGCGGGCAAGGCGCTCGCGGCATAGGGTTGAACCTGACCACTCAATAGTCAGGTTCAACCGAGGTTTGCCATGAAGAAGTTGCTTGTTACTGCTGGAACTGCCGCTGCCGGTGTCGCTGGATTCCTTGCTTACCGTCGTAGTCGTGCGACGGCTGCATTGAGTTCCGGCGTTGAGTCGACGGCCGATCACGTATCTGCCGCTGCTGCTCAAACGGCGAGTGCCGTCAGTGATGCGGCAGAGAAGGCCGCTGATGCCGTCGATAACGCTGCCCAGCAGACATCCAAGGCGGCAGCGCGTCTAGGAACCGATGCCGATCGGGCGGCGAACAAAGCCAGCAAGGTCGCCGACACAGCCGCTCAGAAGACGGCAGACACGGCTGCCAAGGTGGCCGATGCCGGGGACCGGGCAGCAGACAAGGCTGCTGAGGTTGCCGACCGCGCTGCTCGCTCGGCCTCAGAGACCGCCTATGCGGCTGCCGATCAGGCGGAAGAACTCAATCAGGATGCGGCGGCCAAAGCGGCGGACAAGAGCGCCCCAGCCAAAAAGGCCAAAGCAGATAGCGCGCCGGCAGAGTCAGGTCGCCCGCTATCGGCAAAGCAGAAGTCGGCACGTGCTTCCGGTACGAACAAGAGCAACCCCACGGGATCGGCCGGATCGGCGGCGTGATGCACTTGGTGGGCGTCGCATTTGGGTAGTAGGAATGCGATCGCATAGGCAGTTCCTCCCTATGTTGACCCATCGATCAGAATCGAGTTCCCGTGGCAGACCTGCTGTTCAATCCCGCCAGCTACGACCCGAAGCAGCTCGACGAGCAAACCCGCGAGAATCTGCTCGCGCTGGTTGAGTTCTTCGAGAACAAAGGCAAGGCGACGCTGAAGGCCGAATACCACGCCGCACAGTGGTACGACGACTTCATTGAATTCGTTGGTGAGCGCGGTCTGTTCGCCCAGAACGCGACCCCTGCTGGTGTTGGCAAGCTCATGGACCCGCCCGCGGAAGACGCGCGCTGGGATACGGCTCGACTTAATGAACTCAACGAAATCCTGGGCTTCTTCGGTCTGGACTTCTGGTACGCCTGGCAAGTCAGCGTGCTTGGTCTGGGTCCGGTCTGGACATCTGACAACGAGGAAGCCAAGGCACTCGTCGGCGATTTGTTGCGTGATGGCGGGATCTTCGCCTTCGGTCTCTCTGAGCAGACCCACGGTGCAGACATCTACTCCACCGACATGGTGCTCACCTCTGACGGCAATGGTGGATGGACGGCAACTGGTCCCAAGTACTACATCGGTAACGGCAACGAAGCTGCTCGCGTTTCGGTCTTTGGTCGCTTTGCTGACGATGATCCGGATCGTCCCGGTGAGTACGTATTCTTCCTCGCTGATAGCAAGCACCCGGCATACCACCTGGAGAAGAACGTCGTGCAGGCGTCGATGTACGTCTCTGCGTTCCGCCTGGAGAGCTACCCGGTCACCGAAGCAGACATCCTGCACACCGGAAAGCCAGCCTGGGATGCCGCACTGGCCACCATCAACGTCGGCAAGGTGAACCTCGGCTGGGCCAGCATTGGCATCAGCGAGCACTCCTTCTACGAAGCTGTGACCCACGCCAACAACCGTGTGCTGTACGACAAGCGCGTCACCGAGTTTCCACACGTTCGACGGATGCTGGCAGACGCCTACTCGCGTCTACTGGCAATGAAGCTGTACGCCGTGCGTTCAGCGGACTACTTCCGTACCGCGTCGGCCGATGATCGCCGTTACCTGCTGTTCAATCCGATCACCAAGATGAAGGTGACGATGGAAGGTGAGCAGGTCATCAACCTGCTCTGGGATGTCATCGCGGCTCGTGGCTTCGAGAACGACATGTACTTCGAGCAGGCGGTCCACCACATTCGGGCGCTGCCCAAGCTGGAAGGCACCGTGCACGTCAACCTGGCCCTCGTGCTGAAGTTCCTGCCTCAGTACTTGGCTGCTGCCATGGGTGCCGGTCAGGAATACGACGAGGTCGTCGCACGCGTTGATGCGGCCGACGACGAGTACCTGTTCCAGCAGGGCGCTGCTTCTGGTCTGTCGAAGATTGCCTTCCATGATCCAAAGCCTGCGTTCGAGAAGTTCGCACACCTGCCCAACGTGGCTCAGTTCGTTGAGCAGATGCAGGCATTCGGCGCGCTGGTTGCTAGCAACCCACCTGATGGCGAGCAGGCAAAGGATCTGGACTTCCTGTTGTCGATCGGGCAACTGTTCACGCAGGTTGTCTACGCGCAGCTCGTGTGTGAATCGGCCGCCCTCGCATTGGATGGCGGTGCAGGTTCGCGTCCAGGAAGCGTCTCTGATGCCAACGGTCTGACCGAAGCCCACGTGAATCGGATCTTCGCGGTGTTCGTGCGGGACTTCAGCAGCTACGCCCTTGATCTCTACGGCCAGGCATCTGCCACCGAAGGTCAGCGGGAAGGTGCCCTGGGTCTGATCAAGAATGCCGAGATCGATCCAGCAGCCGAAGACGAGTTCGTGGAAGAAGTTCTGTCTTACGACGGCGCTTACGCAATGAAGCCGTAATTGGCTCATTGTTGATTCTCAACTAACAACCGCCCCACCCGAATATCGGAGTGGGGCGGTTGCTTGCTTGGCAGTAGTTAGTAGCAGCCGTTGACGGTGGCGGCAATCTTGTCGATGGCTCGACGTGTGGTCAGTGCCGAGTACTTCTGCGGTCGCTTGTTCACCATGATGGAGAAAGCCTTGAGCTTTCCGTCGCGTCCGACGGTGAGCCCGGACAACGCCACAGTGTCAAACAGGGTGCCGGTTTTGGCTCGAAGCTTGCCCCGCGCGCACTTGGTGGGGTTGGTGTTGAAGCGTCCGTTGGACGACGCCAATGTTCCTGAGCGACCAGCTAAGGGAAGTCCGTGCCCGTAGTAGATGGCATGCAGCTTGGGATGTCCGGAGCTATCTGCTACTCGTCGCAGCAGAGTGGTCAGAGCATGTGTGGTGAGGCGATCGTTGCGGCCCACGCCGCTGCCATCGCGCAGTTGCAAACCAGCGGTCGGAACCTTGAGTTCCTTGAGGGTGGCGATCGCGGCATCGCGACTGTTCGTCCAGTTGGCAACTTTGCCTCGGGCCACAGCGACGTTTCGGTACAGCATCTCAGCGATGTTGTTCTCGCTGACTTGGAGCATGTAGATGACCTGGTCAGCTACGGAAGCGCCGGTATGGCTAGCGAGCACTGTGGGTTCAACCTCAGCGAAGCGCTTGAGGTGAGAGATGTCGGTGCGTCCGGCGTAGCTGGTCTTGCCGCCGATCTTCTTGCGGAACCATTCCGCAGTGTCCTTTGCGCTATCCCAGGTGTAACGACCGTCCATTCCGAGCGCGCGAACTGGGCGGACCACGTACGGCTGGTAGCTGTTGGTCCAGCCAGCCGGTTGTGTCGGAGCGGGGTAAGCCGAATCGTCCACGAATACCTTCAACGGTTTACCGGAATCGGGAGCCAGCTCCGGATGCAGCTTGAGGTATTCCTTGGTTTCTTTGGCCAATGTGGTCACGCTCGACATAGACAGGGTCGCGTCACCTGATCCGATGATCGCTACTTCGCCCTTGGCTCGGGAGACCACTGTGGTGACGTATCGCTTATTCGGACCCAGCACAGTCAGGGCGTTCGCTGCGGTCACGATCTTCATATTGGAGGCAGGCAGTCGGGTTGCGGTCGATCGGTATCCCCAAATGCGTTTCCCGGATTCGACGTCAACGACATCGACGGCCAGCTTGCTGCCGATGGCCTTGCCCTTTGAGCGGCTAGGGAGTTTGGCAGCAATTCGACGGTTGGCAGAAACGGAACTGACCAGGGCGCGGATCGTGCTTTGGGCATCGCGGTTGTTCGCCTTCAGCCAGTCGCCGCGGTCTGCCGTTCCGCGCACCGAATCCGTATATGCCTGCTCTGGGTCTTTATTCACAGCTTGTGCGGGAGCGGCGAAACCGGTCACTGCGGTTGCACAAAGTAGGCCGCCGATAAGGGCAGTACGACTGATCGTGGTGAGGCAGATAGCTGACGAGCGCATCGAATGACGTTAACGACGAATGCGGTTAATTCGCCTGCGTTCTGGCCGAGATCGTCAACCTTTTCCGTGGTTTCACCCTCGGTGCTACCGAGCGTGACATTAGTTAAGGACTGCCCTAAAGACATGCATTCACCCGATCCGACGCGTTTCTCTGGAAGAGCCAAATTGGCCGAAACGGTAGGTATCGTCGGTCATCGCAGCAATCGAGAAGTCAGTGGGGAACGGACCATGAAGCAACAATTCGTCGCAGGTGTCATTGCTGCGGCAATGGCCGGTGGCGTCATTGCCGCCATCCCTGCCGAGGCAGCCACTGATAGCCCCACTCCCACCACGCGGGCGTCAGCCAAGCGTTTGATGAGTGGATGGATGCCGTACTGGTTGAACGGCGATGCGACCACCTCATTCGTGAACAACGCGGACCTCTTTAGCGATGTCTCGCCCTTCTGGCACAACGCGGTCGCGAGTTCATCGAACGCCAGCGGAATCTCGATCCAGAACAACTCCTTGTCGTCCGGCACCCGCGCGAGCACGCTGGCCAAGATCAAGGGCAAAGGTGCCTGGGTGATGCCGTCGATCACGGACGGGTCCGGACGATTGACGATGTCCGGGATCATGAAGAACGCCACCAAGCGCAAAGCCTTGGTCACCCAGATCACCAATTTGGTGTTGAACAACGGTTATGACGGCATTGATCTGGACTTCGAGACCTTCGCGTTCACCGATGGTTACTCGACGTGGGCATCGACCCGACCGGCGTGGGTCACATTCGTTCACCAATTAGGTAGTGCGCTGCACGCCAAGGGGAAGAAACTCGCAGTGGCGGTTCCTCCGATGTATGACTCGAAGCGTTCGGGGTCCAGCGGTTACTGGGTGTATGACTTCGCTGGCATCGGTAGCAGCGTGGACCGTTTACGAGTCATGGCCTATGACTATTCCTGGGATTCCCCCGGGCCGATTGGTGGCCCGATCAGCTGGGCCCGAACGGTTGCCTCTTACGCGACTTCGGTCGTGCCTGCCGACAAGGTTCAGCTAGGTACTCCTACTTATGGCCGGGACTGGGTTGTGAGCAAGACCGGTTCTGGTTGCCCGAGCACCTCGCAGAAGGTTTACAACACTCGAGAAATTGGGTCAGCGATTTCTGGAATCTCAGCGTCGGAATGGAACCGGGACGCTAGTTCGCAAGAACGCTACGTGCGCTACACCAAGAAGTACAACGACGGAAAATGCAAGATCGTCCGGGAAGCCTGGCTGCCGGATTCGACTACCGTCAATGCCCGCGCTCAACTGGTGAAGACCTACCGAATGGCAGGAATCGCGACCTGGATGGTGGGCAGCGAGTTGAGCTCACAATGGTCTGGTTTGCGGAACCTGGCTCGCTCCCTTGGTGGTGTGGCAGCCAAGCGTTCCCAGATCGTGACTGGTGGCCCGTCAAAGAAGACGGTGAAGCGGAAGAAAAAGATCCGAATCAACGCTCGACTTAACCCTGCCCGCAAAGCGACCGTCTACTACCAGAAGAAGGTCAAGGGGAAGTGGGTCACCAAACGTCATATCGCGGTTGCTGCCAACGGCGTCGGCAGCATTACCTTCCGGCCTGCCGCCAAGAAGGCGACCTGGCGTTTGTATGTTCCTGCGACCTCGACCTTTAACGCCGACGCGAGTCCATCGTTCGTCATTCGTACCAAGTAGCCCCTGCGCGACCTAGTGAGCAGGAGGGACCGCGGCTTGGGTCGCGCCCTGTCTCGGTGAGACGATGATCCGCGTGAGTGTCGCCCCCATTGATCTACCCGAGGCTGCCGAACAAGAGTTGGTACAGCCAGATTCGGCCTGGGCGTGTGTGGTGTGGGACGACCCGGTGAACTTGATGAGCTACGTCACCCATGTGTTTATGAGCTATTTCAAGTACTCCCAAGAGAAGGCCACCGAGTTGATGCTGGAAGTACACAACTCCGGAAAAGCAGCAGTGGCATCTGGTAGCCGCGAGGAAGTGGAACGACACGTCAACGCCATGCACGGTTATGGGTTGTGGGCGACAGTGGAGAAAGCCGAATGATTGTGCGGTCGCGGTAATGGCATGGGGTTTTGTTCGGTATTCGAGTAACGATCGCACGGGTTTCGTCACTCAGATTGATGCCGTGGAACGCCGCATGGTGGCGGGCTTGGCGGTGGAACTCATGGGGCTGCTGAAGCCTGCACAGCCAGACAAAGAACCGGACCCGTTGGCCGCTGAGCTTGGTCTGACGGATTTGGCAACTGATCCGGTACCAACTCCAGACGATGAGGTGCTGAAACGATTACTTCCTGCTGGTTACAGCTCAGACGAGTCAGCTAGCCAGGATTTCCGCAACTACACCGATCGGACCTTGCGTGAGGCGAAGATCGCCGACGGGGCTTTAGTGCTGACGGCGTTGTCCCGCCTGCGATTCGATGAGCCGGATGACGACTTGTGGAATGCCTGGGCTGAAGTGTCGGGACGTGGTGCAGCAGATATCGATCTGGCTGCGGTCGCTGGCGAAGCCGGGCATGAA
>JBDHZU010000006.1:0-36450 GCA_039812085.1 Candidatus Nanopelagicales bacterium
AGGACCCGCAGTTTGCTACTGAGTGCTCACTGTTGCAGCCGCTGAAGGCGCTTCGCTCACCGGGGTTTGCGTAACAGGTGACTGAGTTGCCGGAGTGACTGTCGGAGTCGTCGGCTCGTACGTCGGCGTCGTCGGTTCATACGTCGGCGTCGTCGGCTCGATCGTCGGCGTGGTCGGCGCAATCGTGGTCGGAGAAACCGTCGGAGTCGGAGTTGATTTACCACTCATGGCTGCCCAGGCAACACCAACCACCAGGCCAATCAACCCGGCCAAAATAACTCCACCGATGATCCAGCCAGCGACCTTTGTCTTCTGTCCACTGGCATAGGGATCGACCGGATCCATCGGCCCAGTGACCGAGCGATGCGCATGACCACCGACATTGAGATTTGGTGGCAAAGTGTCCTGTCCACCAGGAACCACCTGCTGTTGCGGCCCACCCGACACTGCGTCGATCGGTCGAGTTTCATCGCTTCCCTGAGCTGATCCAGGCAACTGCTGAGTAGGACCCGCACCTGTCACCGCTTGTTCTTGGGTTTCCGGGTCGTTACTGCTGACAGGATGGACGTAGCGCTGAGTCTCGTCGTCCGGATCTGATGGCGTGGACATGCTTCCAGCGTAGGTGCCGACAGGGAGGCGACGCTCGATCGTGATACTTCAAACATCATGGAACGACCGACGCATATTGTTCGTCGCGATCATGGGCATGGCTCTGCTAACGGCCTGCGGTGGGACAGATAAATCCGGAACCGCCAGCACCTCAGAGTCAGCCACCCCAACCCCGGTCACCTCCGGGGTGGCGTGCACCGTCACCGACTCACGGTTGACGGAAATCTCGGGCCTGGTGGCATCCATCAACCATCCCGATGTGCTGTGGACACACAACGATTCCAGTGACTCTGCCCGAATCTTCGCGATCAGTGCCTCCACCTGCAAAGTGCTCGCCGATGTTCAACTGGCCGACGTTAAAGCCCGCGACGTTGAAGCCATCACCATCACCCGTACCGCTGCTGGTCAACCGACCCTGCTAGTGGGAGATATCGGAGACAACTTGTCCGACCAGCCATTCGCGCGCATCTACTCGTTCGCTGAACCGCAACAACTCAAGGACCAGTCCGTCAAAGTGAAGACGCTCAAGGTCGCCCTCGATAGCCAGAATGCGGAAGCGCTGTTAGCCGATCCACGACCCAACGGCTCGATTTACGTCGTCACCAAACGTGACCAGAACAAAGCCACGATCAACCAATTACCTGCTGATGCGTTGAGCAAGGATTCGGTGACCGTCAAGGAGGTTGGGCCAGCCCCCGACATCGTGACCGATGGCTCGTGGTCGCCTGACGGTACGCGGTTTGTCCTGCGTGGCTACTTCAATGCGACCAGCTACTGCGCACCGCCGCCATCAACTGGCCAGGCTCTGCCCATCCCACTGCAACGGCAAGGCGAAGCGATTGCCTTCAGCTCGGACGGGCGGGCTCTCTACCTCGGCAGCGAGGGCGCGAACAGCGATCTCCTGCGCATCCCCGCACCGACTTCGCCGAGCTGTTAGCCCAGTTCTGCCACAACGTGATCGATGCATGCCGTCAATGCCTTGACGTCATCCGGATCAACGGCGGGGAACATGGCAATGCGTAGCTGGTTACGACCCAGCTTGCGGTACGGCTCAGTATCAACGATGCCGTTGGCGCGCAGTACCTTGGCGACCTCTGCCGCATCCACGTCATCGGAGAAGTCAATTGTTCCGATCACATTGGACCGCTTTGCCGGATCAGTTACGTACGGGGTGGTGTACTCCGTGCGCTCGGCCCACTCGTACAAGTTGGCTGCTGACTGGGCAGTGCGACCCGTCGTCCACTCCAGACCGCCGTTGCCGTTAAACCAATCAAGCTGTTCGGCCATCAGAAACAACGTCGCCACTGCTGGAGTGTTGTACGTCTGGTCGAGGCGCGAGTTGTCCACGGCTGTCTGCAGGTCGAGGAAGGCGGGAATCCAACGGTCGGACTCGGAAATCTGCTTGATGCGCTCAATCGCCGCTGGCGACATAACGGCCAGCCACAGACCTCCATCAGAGGCGAAGTTCTTCTGTGGGGCGAAGTAGTAGGCGTCAGTCTGAGCAATGTCCACGGGCAACCCACCGGCTGCGGAAGTGGCATCGATCAGGACCAGCGCATCGTCGTCAGCACCGGAGGGACGTTCCGGTGTGATTGCCACACCGGTCGACGTCTCGTTGTGAGGCGTCGCGTAGAAATCCAGACCAGCCTCAGCCGCAAACTCAGGGGCATCGCCCGGATCAGTCTTGATGATCGACTGCTCGCCCAACTGCGGCGCATCACTGGCAGCCTTAGCGAACTTACTTCCGAACTCACCAAAAGACAGGAACTGACCACGATCACGAATCAAACCGAAAGTCGCGGCATCCCAGAACGCGGTCGATCCACCATTGCTGAGAACGACCTCGTAGCCGTCTGGCAGGGAGAACAGTTCAGATACGCCTGCACGCACACGTCCAACCAGAGACTTGACCGGCTTCTGTCGGTGGCTCGTTCCCATGAACTGGGAACCGCTGGCAGCCAACGCATCCAGTTGGGCTTGACGAACCTTGGACGGTCCAGCACCGAAACGTCCATCGGCTGGCTTGAGGTCTGCAGGGATCTGAATATCAGTCACATGCAAAGGCTAGGCAAACCCGTCTGCGACCAACCGACCGGGTCATGTCCAGGTCGTCTGAGTCACTTGGAGTCGGGGACGTATCCGGTTGGTGCCACTGTGGCGGGATCCCAACCTGGTACCTCTTCTGGGGTACGAGGGCCTGGGCCAACGTAACGAGCAGACGGACGAACCAGGCGGCCTGTCTTCTTCTGCTCCAGCACGTGTGCACTCCAACCGGCCAAGCGAGCGCAGGTGAACATCGAGGTGAACATGTGCGCAGGAACCTCGGCAAAGTCGAGCACGATGGCCGCCCAGAACTCCACGTTCGTTTCCAGCACTCGGTCGGGACGACGCTCACGCAACTCAGCCAGTGCGGCTTGTTCGAGCGCCTCTGCGACCTCGTAGCGGGGAGCATCGAGTTCCTTGGCCGTACGACGCAACACGCGAGCGCGTGGATCTTCGGCGCGGTACACGCGGTGTCCGAATCCCATGAGTCGGTCGCCTCGGTCCAACACACCCTTGACGTAGCCGCGAGCGTCTCCCGTGTCCTCGATCTCTTCAATCATTCCGAGCACACGACTGGGGGCACCACCATGCAGCGGACCAGACATTGCTCCCACTGCACCAGAAATGGCGGCGGCAACATCGGCACCGGTTGAGGCAATAACTCGCGAGGTGAACGTTGAGGCGTTCATGCCATGTTCGGCAGCGGACACGAAGTAGGCGTCAACGGCTTGAACGTGCTTAGGGTCTGGTTCCCCCCGCCAGCGGACCATGAATCGCTCGACAATCGTCTGGGCTTCGTCGATCCGAGTCTCGGGAACCATGGGTTGCCCCAGTCCACGAGCTGCTTGGGCGACAAAGGACATCGCCATAACGGCGACCTGCGCCAGGTTGTCGCGAGCGGTTTGATCGTCAATATCGAGTAGCGGCTGCAGCCCCCAAGCCGGAGCAAGCATCGCGATGGCCGACTGAACATCGACTCGAACATCGCCGGAGTGAACGGGGATGGGGAACGGCTGCGCCGGTGGCAGTCCTTGGCCAAATTCGTTGTCAACGAGCAAGCCCCAGACATTTCCGAACGAGACGCGACCCACTAAGTCTTCGATGTCGACTCCGCGATATCGCAGCGAACTGCCTTCTTTGTCAGGCTCGGCGATCTCTGTCTCAAAAGCGATAACACCTTCAAGACCCGGGACGAAGTCGGACATGTGCGCTCCCATCGGTGAGGGACAGCCGGCCGGTCTGGCGTCTGTCCGCAGACGTGCCGTCAGTTCGTGACGGACGATTGACCTGCGCCAATCCTGACGTACCCACCCAGGTGGGCGCACGGCTGGTCCCCAATTAGGGGATCTTTCTTGCCAACAGGGTTACGGACGAAGGTCGGACAGGGCACTGTCAACGGCGCTATCGGCACTGGTTCCACGTGCCTTTGCACCGCGTCGAAGTTGCCGTTTCGCCTGCAAGGACAGTTCTTCTGAATGCCTCTTGCTCGATTTCTTCTTTTTGTTCTTGGCCGACTTCTTCTCGCCTGATGCAGCTTTGGCCTTCTTCGACTGGGCTTTCTTACCCTTCGACTTGCTCTTACTGGCTTTGCCGACCTTGTCGTCAGATGGCTTCTGCTTGGACTTCTTTGCGGACTTGGCAGGCTTCGACTTCACCTTCGATTTCTTGTCTCGCTTCGAAGCTGAACCGTCACGATCACCGAACTGGCCAGGTTCGGCTGACTCATAACCAACGGCGGCACCGGTTCCGGCCTTGTTCAGCCGACCGGCGTTGTTGGTCAGGTCGATGATGGTCTGCGACTCCCCTGCCGTGATGTCCACAACGTGCACCAACGCAGGGTGCAACGCAGCATCGGGGGCACGCCGCAGGGCAGGGCGAGGACTGGGGGGATTAGCCATAGTGCGCTCCTGATGGGGTCGAGGACTCGATTGTGGGACGAACACTGATCGTGGGTTCAACCGAACCCGTATTGACGACTTGGGTGAGCAGACTGTCGAAGGCGCGACTGATATCCGAGGCACCGGGCGACTGCCAGCGCTGCACGGGGATACCCGCACCTTGGGCTTGTTGAACAGCAGAACGGTCGGGCAGGCCGCCCAATACGAGACTGCCGAAAGCCGCCTGTAGTTCATCCATGCGATAGCGGTGCTCCGCCAAGGTGGGACGCATCCGATTCACCACGATCCCCAAGGGATGCAGTTCTGAATTGCCGCGTTCTGCCACGAGTGCAACAGACTCCAAAGCCTGTTCTGCGCCCTGCACGGCGAAGAAGGAGGGTTCGGTCACTACCAGGGCTCGATTCGCCGCGTGCAATGCGTTGCGCGTGAGTTCCCCCAACGACGGTGGGCAGTCAATAAGCACCAGATCGAAGCTGTCAACAACGCCCGTCAAGGCTTGCTTGAGTCGAAGTGCGGAATCTGGTCCGGCTGGTCCCGCACGGTGTTCCAGCGCGCGTTCGCTCGGCAGCAACTTGATGGAGGTACTCCATCCGGAATCGACGATCGCCTCATCAGCAATGCCTTCTCGACCGTCGTACAAGACATCGCTTGTGGTGTACGTGATCTCTGCTGGATCAACGGAAACCGTGGAGTTAGCTTGCGGATCGAGGTCAACCACCAGTACTCGCAAACCACGCTGAATGGCCGCACCTGCAAGGCCGAGAACCACGCTGGTCTTGCCTACTCCGCCTTTCAGCGACAGTGCCGCAACGACGACTGGGCCGCGCTGCCGCTGGGTCACGTCAATGTGTGATGCCATGCGCGCCAGTTTCACACTGAAAAATGAACACTGCGGTGCGGCACACCGAGCAGATCAAGCGAACGTGATTAGTCGACGAAGATCAGGGCGGCAGTCGTCAGATCAATCTCGGCATATTCGCCGCCACTGCCTGCCAGGACGCCACCCGGTGAGGTGGTCACTTTGACCTTGCCGCCCGGCACAACACCTGCCCGTCGCAGCAACATCATCCGATCTGGATCGTTCTGAACTGTCTCGCCCAACCGACGCACAACAACTCGAACCCCTGCCGACGTTGCTACCTCAGATAAGGGCGACAGTGACGCCTCAGAGGCGCTGCCCCCCGTCGAATCAGGATCACCCAATTCCTTCAATCCGGGAATGGGATTGCCGTAGGGGGAAGTATCAGGATGGTTGAGCAGTTCCAACAACCGACGTTCCACGTTCTCGCTCATCACGTGTTCCCAGCGACATGCTTCTTCGTGGACGTCTTCCCACGGCATGCCGATCACGTCGACCAGGAGGCATTCAGCCAGTCGATGTTTACGCATCACCCGAGTGGCTGCCTCACGGCCTGCTTCCGAAAGTTCCAGGTGCCGGTCACCTTCGACGGACAGCAGACCATCTCGTTGCATCCGGGCGACGGTCTGCGAAACCGTCGGTCCACTCTGTTCGAGGCGTTCGGCAATCCGGGCACGCAGGGGCACGATGCCTTCTTCTTCAAGCTCGAAGATGGTGCGCAAGTACATCTCAGTGGTGTCGATGAGATCACTCATGGGTGAGGGGGCTTCCTTGCTGTGCGACCAGGTGAATGACCCCATTGTGTCACCCGTTGGCGGGTTGCGGGCGGACAAGCGAATACCTCGCCGGTCACGCTCCGAATACACCTTTGCCATGACTTCACGCTTGAGAAGCTCAAGGAATCACAAAATTCGACCGATTTCGCCATTAGCCGGGCAGAGCACTGTCGGACCTCGCTAGCTTCCTTGGTCTCGATCTCTTCGCACCGCGGAGAGCCGAACTTGACCGCACAAAGACGTGTGGTGGGCAACAAGGTTCGGATTGTTGCCCTCGAACGTCGCTGGCGGAGGAAAGACGATGGACCAGAACAAGAAAGCGCGTGCAACCGCACGCCGCGCCCCCCGGGTGCTCGCTGCAATGGCGTTAAGCGCGACTGCAGCGCTATCCGTGGGCACCCTGACAGCCGCGCCTGCATCTGCTGCTTCCTACCCCGTCCTGCAACTGGGATCCACTGGTTCTGCGGTGGTCACCGTGCAGAAGAAGCTGGGTGTCTCCCCAGCGACTGGTTACTACGGCACCAAGACTCAAGCCGCTGTGAAGCGCTATCAAGCCAGCCACGGGATTCCGACGACTGGTGTGGTCGCGAACTTGACCTGGGCCTCGCTGACGAAGAAGCCAGTAAAAACAACAAGTAGCAAACCGAAGCGGGCTACTCGGGCAAATGTGATTGCCATTGCGCGTTCACTCAAGGGCATCCCGTACCGCGCGAATGGCTACTCACCGTCCACCGGCTTCAACTGCTCCAGCTACACCCAGTACGTGTTCTCTCGGGTTGGCATCAACCTGGGTGGGGCGTACACGGTGACCCAGTACCAGCGCGCCAAGAAGATCAAGAAGAAGCAGGCGCGCCCTGGCGACTTGGTGTTCTTCTACAACTATCCGAAGAACTTCTTGGGTCACGTCGGTATCTACGCGGGCAACGGCATGATGTGGGCCGCACCGCACACGGGCGATGTCGTGAAGTACCAGAAGGTCTACACCAAGAAGGTCAAGTACGCCCGCGTGCTGTAGCACCGCTCATTGCCGCACGAGAGTGGCAACCGCAACCAAGACCACAAGGCCGATCAAAACGGCGAGGGTGGCGAATCGGCGAGCGCGGGGTGTCACACGAGCCAGACTACGCGCGACGACACAGCTAGTCTGAGCCGGTGAGCACTCACGATCCCCTCGACCCGGCACAGGTGAAACCACTGGACGCCGATGGGGTTACTGCGGCAACCGTCGGCACAGCCGGATTCGCTATCGCAACCATCGTGTTGCTTCTTATGCGCACCCAGTTGGCTGCCCACGACGCCACCTGGTGGATCTGGGTAGGCGTCGTTGGCGTCCTACTTGGCGTTGCCGGAACCCTGTTCGCTCGCCGCCGACGCGCTGTCTACCGCGCTGCCGGGGCAACTTCGCACTAGTTCTTACCCAGAGGAACCAATGACTGACGAGCAGAACCACGACGACCAGCATTCCGACCCTGCGTCTGATGCTGCGTCGATCGATGAATCCACCAACGACACCGATGTTGAAGGCAGTGGCAACAACGGGGACTCCGATGAGTCGAGTGAATTCAACGAAGATCCCGTCTCTGTCGTCACCGGAGTCGGCGAACAAGCTCCGACCCCAACCGAAACCGTCGAACAAGAACAACCAGAAGCGGTGACGGAACCGCTGGAATCAGATGAGGTCGCAGCCGCTGCAGTCGAGCTAGCTCGCGCTGCCCTCATTGACGATGTCGGCGAACAAAGCGTTGGCGAACACATGGGTATTAGCGCAGATGCACCCGGAGTCGTCACCCATCTATTCGCCTGCCTAGATAAGTCGTACGTCGGCTGGCAGTGGGCGATCGCTGTGGCACGCATCCCAGACAGCGACACAGTGACGATCAACGAGACAGTCTTACTCCCGGCCGAAGGTGCTCTGCTGTCTCCCGAGTGGTTGCCGTGGGACAAGCGCGTGAAGCCGGGTGACATCTCTGGTCAGGATGTGTTGCCCACCGCGCCGGACGATCCACGATTGGTTCCCGGCTACACCGCGGACGACGAAGGTTCCGAACTCATCGAAGACGAACTCACGCCTACTCAGTGGGAACTGGGACTAGGACGAGTGCGAGTGCTGTCTCCCGCTGCTCAAGCCAAGGCTGCTCGACGCTGGCGCAAGCCAGCCGGATCGAATAAGTCACGCAATCGATCTGCTCCACTGCCATGTTCAACCTGCGGTTACGCCGTTGCCCTCGCTGGCCCATTAGCACCGGCATTTGCCTTGTGCGCCAACGAGTTTGCCGAATATGACGGTCACGTCGTCGCACTGGATTTTGGCTGTGGAGCGCACAGTGAGATCACTGCCCCAGAGTCACGTGAGTCAGCACTTCCACTCGTCGTCGACGACTATTCGGATAGCCGTTTGGAACAAGTCGACGTGAAGTCGCTTCCCGAAGCGGAGCCAGAAAAGGCACCCGCGCAAGCCGCATCAGCTACTGATTCCTCCGACGACCCCGCGCCTGCCGATACCGAGTCCACCGAGGACTCACCGGACGAGGAATCCTCCGATGGTGACGATTCTTCAGTCGCAGACGAATCGCCAAGCACTGACACCGCGGACGAACACTCTGTCGAGCAGGACAGTGCTGACGAGGAATCCGACGACGGTGAAGACGACGAAGAGCTCGATGACTCCGACGACTCCGATGAGAATGACGAGGAGTTAGACAGTGACGAAGAGGACGAACTAGACGAAGACGAACTCGATGACGAACTGGATGATGAGGATGATCCAGATCTCGACGAGGACGACGACGAGTCCGACGAGTCCGATGAGGACGACGAATCCGACGACTTCGAAGATGACGAAGAAGACGATTCAGATGACGACGACCTCGACGAGGGCGACCTCGCGCCAGACGACGACCTAGACGATGCTCTCGACATCGATGAGGCGTTCGAGGACGAAGAATCCAATGACCACGAAGCCGAAGGCGACGAGCGCTAACCCATCAGGGCCTTACTCGAACGTAGCCAGGTCGTCGATGTCCAGGATTCGATAGGCATATCCCTGTTCAGATAGGAACCGCTGCCGATGAGCGGCGTAGTCAGCGTCAATCGTGTCCCGTACAACGACGGTGTAAAACCGAGCCGAACGCCCATCTGCCTTGGGCCGAAGAATTCGTCCTAATCGCTGAGCCTCTTCTTGCCGCGATCCGAAGCTTCCGCTGACCTGGATGGCGATTGAGGCTTCGGGTAGATCGATGGAGAAGTTGGCGACCTTACTGACGACCAATAACTCAATTTCACCGTTACGGAATTGTTCGTACAGCTCCTGACGACGCTTGTTCGGCGTCGAGCCGGTGATGACGGGGACATCGAACTGGTCAGCCAACTCATCGAGCTGATCGAGGTATTGCCCAATGACGAGGGTCGGTTCTCCCTTGTGTCGATCAATGAGTTGCCGGACGGCCGAGATTTTCTCTTTGGCTGTTGCCGCCAATCGGTACTTGTCCTCCTGCTCAGCCACGGCGTACACCATGCGATCAGCCTCGGGCAGGGTGACGCGGACCTCTACGCAGTCGGCGGGAGCGATGTATCCCTGGGCTTCAATTTCTCGCCAGGGCGCGTCATACCGTTTAGGTCCGATGAGGCTGAATACCTCGGTCTCTTGGTGGTCTTCTCGCACCAAGGTGGCGGTCAGGCCTAGACGCCGTCGGGCCTGAAGGTCAGCCGTGAACCGAAAAACGGGTGCAGGCAAGAGATGCACCTCGTCGTAAACGATCAATCCCCAGTCGCGACTGTCGAACAGGTCCAAGTGGGGATAGACCCCTTTGCGCTTGGAGGTCACCACTTGGTAGGTCGCGATAGTGACCGGACGGATCTCCTTCTTGGCACCGGAGTATTCGCCGATCTCTTCTTCGGTCAGGGTGGTTCGACGCAGGAGTTCGTCGCGCCATTGCCGTGCGGACACTGTGGACGTCACCAAGATCAGTGTGGTGGCCTTTGCTTTGGCCATCGCCGCCGCACCAACGATGGTTTTACCGGCCCCGCAGGGCAGCACCACAACCCCTGATCCGCCGTGCCAGAAACCGTCTGTCGCTTGCTGTTGGTAGTCGCGTAGCGCCCATCCGTCTTGCACAAGATCAATGTCGTGAGCTTCCCCATCGACGTACCCAGCCAAGTCTTCGGCCGGCCAGCCCAGTTTGAGCAGTGCCTGCTTAAGGCGTCCCCGCTCACTGGGGAATACCTTGACGGTCTGTTCGTCAATGCGATCGCCAAACATGCCATCAGTCCGCTTGCTGCGCAGAACCTCTTCCAGAACCGTCAGGTCAGTCGCCACCATGACTAATCCGTTGGCAGGGTCGTCGTGAAGCTGCAACTTGCCGTATCGGTCCATCGTGTCCGCGATGTCCACCAACAGCGAGTGCGGCACTGGAAAGCGAGACAAGCGGATCAACGAGTCCACGACTTGTTCGGCGTCATGCCCAGCGGCTCGCGCATTCCATAAGCCGAGATTGGTCAACCGATAGGTATGAATGTGCTCTGGTGCCCGTTCCAGTTCGGCGAAAGGCGCGATCTCCTGTCGGGCTTGTTCAGACAGTTCATGGTCGACCTCAAGCAGGATCGTCTTGTCGCTTTGCACGATGAGTGGACCATCAACCATTGTTGTTCTCCGTTTGGTTTGCTTCGGACGGATCGGCGCGACGAACTCCCGTCACCCTGGCTATCGCCAGGGTTCGAACTCGTCCCGATCCATGGTCGAACACTGAGAGGGCGCCGCCAGAGTTACTGACAACATCCACCAGAAGTTGGGTTGTCATTCCGGCATTGTCTGCATGACCCAACCAGATAGGGAAACCGTCTTCCTGCGCCGACCGGATCAGTGCAGCGGAAGCGGCGACGGCCATCCGGGGAACCTCCACACTCGCGTTGGTGGCATCGGAGTCATCAACATCGGAATCAGACGAGCTATTCCGTTGCGTTCGGGTCAGTGCCCGAGCAAGTGCGGCGATCAGCACCTCATCCGCACCAGCAAGTTCGGCATTCTGGTTACTACTTGCCGTCGCACGGTGACGTCGATGAGAAACCACCATCGTCTGACCGTCCGCACCTTCAGCCACTGGCGTATGGCCAAGCGAGCGAACAATGTCCAGCAAACTCGAAGGCGCGGCAGAAGACACCACAACCTCTGGCGTCAGACGCACCAGTCCAAGGCTGGCCGCTCGAGGATGGCCCAATAGGTCGGCGATGATGGATTCGTCATCGCAACGCAAGTAACTACTCGCTGAACCGATCCGGGCATCCCCATGGCGACGGGCAACATCAGTAATCAGGTACTGCAATGGCTGTGGCAACGGTGTGGCACTGGCTTGTTCGAACTGTGCACTCAAGTCCGCTGGCAGCCAACCCCAATCCATAGCCCGCGCGAGCGATTCGGCAGTGACTCGATGTACCCGGGCAGCACCTCGTGACTCCACCTCGGTGGCCGCATTCAGCAAGGCTCGCAGGTGTGGATTCGGTGGACCTGGGACAACCAACGTCAGATCAGCTTGGGCCACGAACTGTTCGACCGGTGTAGGCATGACCGACTCAGCGCAGCGTCGCAGTTCGGACAGTTCAACTGATGACGTCCACTGGCGACCGAGGGCGGTCAATGCCCCGGCAACGGCCAGACCTAGCCACTCAGCCTGCAACCAGCAGGCCTGCACCATGCGCGATCGCGCATTGGTATTCCAACGAGGCAACCGGTCAGCAATCGCACTCTGCAAGTGAGTCAGTTCGATGGCATGACCCTCCGGTACGCCCGCCCATACCTGCATGACGTGGGTGCGCAGTGATCGAAGTTGCGGGTTCGCCGTGTACTGCGAGGCCGGGGTAATCCGACTCCCATCTGCGGCAGTGAGTCCGATCAACGAGGAATCTCGATCCGACGACGACCATGCGCGGGCCAACAATGCCCACTGATCAGGCAACGATGCCCCAGACCACGCATCGAACTCCAGGGTGGGAACAAGAGCTGGCTGATCCTCGTTATCCGGTGCGACCAGGCCGGTTGCGATTGCCAGTTCCAGCCAGAACCCCACCTGCTGCTGATCGGAATCCATCGCTTCAGCCACGGCTGCAAACTCACGCACACCCAGACCACCAGTACGCAACAGGCGTGGCCCGTTAGCGGATAAGTGGTCGCCGAGTGCTGTCACGTGATCGGTCGACTCAACTGCAGCCATTCCGGCGTAATCGTCAAGCTGTCGAACGCTCGTTGGCGCAGACTCCAGTTCCACAGTGTCCAATGGACCGGTGTCGTAGGTTTCGATTCCCACTGACGCCAGCGCCGACGGAATCCGGACGGCAGACTGCACACTGTCCGGCTGTGGCCCCCAGAACAGCGCGCGAGCCCACAGCTCGTCGGCGATTTCCAACAGTCGTGAGTGCTCCTCCGGTGGGACCGAAAGGTCAGCCAACGTCACCGGCTGAACAGCGGCGGCAGCCTCCAGCAGAACTTGTAGCTGTTGCCGATCGAGCTGATCCAACGCGCGACGAATGCTGGTGATCTCACCGGCTCGGGCAGCTAACTCGCTGACATCGCTGGGTACTGGACGTGCCAGATCAGGGCGGACACGCAAGAGGTGAGCCAACTGGGGTTCGGGACGCTGACGCAGATCCTCAGCGAGGCTGCGCATGCGACGAGTAGAACGGTCAGTAGGCATCCGACCTACGGTACGTGCCTCACCCGGCAGCGACCAAATTCAGTGACGGAAGTCCTACGTGTCGATGTCTTGGGCGACGGCGCGCAGCACCTTCGCCACCGCACGAGCACGCTGGTCATCGGGGTACTGACCACGACGAAGCGAGTTCGAGACTCCATCGAGCAATTTGATGAGATCTTCCACCACAGGGGCAAGTTGATCGGCAGGCTTGCGGGTGGCCTTGACCACCGACGGCGCGTCTTCCAGCACCTTTACGCTGAGCGCTTGCTTACCGCGACGCCCATCGACAACACCGAAGTCCACCTTGGAACCAGGCTTCAGCGCATCCATGCCTTCCGGCAAAGCCGTGGCGTGGACAAACACGTCATCACCGTCATCAGTGGCGAGAAAACCGAAACCTTTCTCGGTGTCGTACCACTTGACTTTGCCGGTAGGCACAGCGAACTCCTTGGGTTGATCGGCCTGCAACGCAGGCGTACGAATGAATAAGGCTACCGGCAGCGCGCATACCGCGTGCGCAAGTTTCGCCCTAGCTGACGTGGAACTGACCGCCGAGGGTCAGGTCCAGCTTCTTGACATTGCCGAAGCCAGGAATAGGTAGATGCAGATCGGTGAAAGTTGCCATCCCGTCAACGGTCAACGCATCGTCGGAAAACCAATGGCAGGTCAACGAAATAGGGATGTCGATGGTTCCGCATACCGCATTTCCGACAAAGGTCAGATCATCTGCGGAGTTGGCTTGACCGTTGAAACGCAAGATGCCATCTGAGTGCTTGGAGATAATCCCGGCGACGCTGCGATCCAGGATTCCTTTGCCGGTAGAGAACTCACTGAGCGCAGTCTGCAAATCCAGCGTCGGGGCCTCGGCCACCTCGAGCTTTCCGCCGACGAATGGTGCCTTTCCACTCACGGACACCAGCCCAACTCGACTGGTGTGCATAGTGAGTTCGCCCAAGCGCGGGACGACATCCCACGACGTTCGGTTTCCAGAATCTGCCATGTCATTCAGCCTAGTTCTCCGGTAGATACGAAGCAGGCGCCAGACGAGTGTTCGTCTGGCGCCTGCTTCGAAATGTGGACTTAGAAGTCCATACCGCCCATGCCACCGTCGGCACCTGGCATTGCCGGAGCAGCCTTTTCTGGCTTGTCCGCAACGACAGCTTCCGTGGTGAGGAACAGTGCAGCAATGGACGCAGCGTTCTGCAGAGCAGAGCGGGTCACCTTGGCCGGGTCGATAACGCCCTCGGCAATGAGATCCACGTACTCGTTGGTGGCTGCATTGAGTCCGTGACCGGGCTCAAGGTTGCGCACCTTCTCTGCCACAACGCCGCCCTCGAGGCCAGCGTTCACAGCGATCTGCTTCAGCGGGGCTTCGATCGCGACCTTGACGATGTTGGCGCCAACAGCCTCGTCGCCTTCCACATCCAGCTTCTCGAATGCGTTCTTGCCCGCCTGGATCAGAGCAACGCCACCACCGGCGACGATTCCCTCTTCCACGGCAGCCTTCGCGTTACGAACGGCATCCTCGATGCGGTGCTTGCGCTCCTTGAGCTCGACCTCGGTTGCCGCACCAGCCTTGATGACGGCGACGCCACCGGCCAGCTTGGCCAGTCGCTCCTGCAGCTTCTCGCGGTCGTAATCGGAATCAGAGTTCTCGATTTCGGCACGAATCTGGTTGACACGACCAGCGATCTGCTCGGGATCACCAGCACCCTCGACGATCGTCGTCTCTTCCTTGGTGACGACGACCTTGCGGGCACGTCCCAGCAGTTCCAGGCCAGTGGTCTCCAGCTTGAGGCCAACCTCTTCGCTGATGACCTGTCCACCGGTCAGGGTCGCGATGTCCTGCAGCATCGCCTTACGGCGATCTCCGAAGCCTGGAGCCTTGACGGCAACTGACTTGAAGGTGCCACGGATCTTGTTAACGACCAGGGTCGACAGCGCTTCACCTTCGACATCTTCGGCCAGAATCAGCAACGGCTTACCGGACTGCATGACCTTCTCCAGCAGCGGCAGCAGATCCTTGACGGAAGAAATCTTCTGATTGGCGATGAGCACGTACGGGTCTTCCAGCACGGTCTCCATGCGCTCAGCATCGGTCACGAAGTAGGCCGAGATGTAGCCCTTGTCGAAGCGCATACCTTCGGTGAGCTCAAGCTCCAGTCCGAAAGTGTTGCTCTCCTCGACGGTGATGACACCTTCCTTGCCGACCTTCTCCATGGCTTCGGCGATGATTTCGCCGATCTGAGTGTCCGCAGCGGAGATGGAAGCCGTGGCAGCAATCTGCTCTTTGGTCTCCACTTCCTTGGCCATCTCGAGCAACTGACCGGAGACGGCTTCTGCTGCCTTCTCGATCCCGCGCTTGAGTGCCATCGGGTTGGTGCCTGCGGCAACGTTGCGCAAACCCTCACGAACCAGGGCCTGGGCAAGCACGGTGGCCGTGGTGGTTCCGTCGCCAGCGACATCGTCGGTCTTCTTGGCAACTTCCTTGACCAGTTCTGCACCGATCTTTTCGTATGGGTCTTCGAGTTCGATCTCCTTCGCGATGGACACACCATCGTTGGTGATCGTGGGGGCGCCCCACTTCTTCTCGAGTACCACGTTGCGGCCCTTGGGACCGAGGGTGACCTTGACAGCGTCGGCGAGCTGGTTCATACCGCTCTCCAGGCTGCGTCGAGCCTCCTCATCAAAAGCGATGATCTTCGCCATGTGGAATTGACCTCCGGGTCAATCGAATGGTTTTCCTACCGGCAGTGCCCGCGACGGACGGTCGTCACCATTGCCGATCACTTCTCGACATAGTGGCGGCCTCACTACCGGCCAGGTTCTTGGATTGTCACTCTGGACTGCAGAGTGCTAACCCACATTATTGGCACTCTCCCCCAGAGAGTGCAAGTGCCCCCGGTGAACCAATCCAGGTGGACGGTTCGCCGGGGGCGACGTGCGATCGGTAATGCCTACTTGATTCGGACCGTGAGGACCTTCTTGTAAGCGTTAACGCCGAGCTTTCCTGGCGCTGACAACGTGATCGTGAACTTGCCCTTCTTTCCCTTGCCCACAAACACCAGCTTGTTACCGCCCTGCTTGGAGACCTTGCCGAGGGACTTCTTGATGTTGACCTTGACAGTCACATGCTGACCCTGACGAGTACGGGAATTGATCTTCTTGACCACAACTTGCTTATTGGCCTTCTTCTTTTTGCCCTTGCCCTTCTTGGCCTTCTTGGACACGGCGCCCTTCAGACCTGCGTAGGACGTGGACTGGTCAGTCCATACACGGCAGTTGACCACTCGGTTGATGTAGCTGTCGTGGAAGATGACCGGTACGCCATCCTTCGTCCAGCCGATGTCGAACTCGAGGTAGTCAGCGTCGTTCGAGACGGCCCGCTTGAATGCCTGCATCGAGTTCTCGATGTAGGGGATCGTGTTGGGCTTGGCCGGAGGCACGTAACCGACACCTGCCACGCCACCACCACGGTGGGCAACCATGTCCGGAGAGTCCTTCGACTGCTGAGCACGCGTATTGCGCCAGTTCTTGTAACCAGCGGTGTCGTCGGTCGCGATCCACACCGGAGCCTTAGCACCAGACTCGGTATCCGGAATGGCGTCAGTGACAGCATCCCAACCTGGGCTCTTGACGTTCACACCTTGCATGGGACTGAAATCTGGACCATCAGCAGGTGAATCGCCCTTGGTCATGGTGTTGTACCAGATGTAAACCGGGGTGTTCTTGAAGCTGTCCGAGGATGACCACCACTTGAAGGTGTCATTGATGAAAATGTTCGGAGCAAACCCGTAGGCGTTCTCGCCTTCCGCCGAAGCATTCGTCCACCCAATGTTGATCACACCGAGCGCATTGGCGGCACCACCCGTGCCACCGGTGTTGTTCTGGTACATCCCCATGACATAAGGCTTGAGGTTGTTGTCCATAGACGCCCAGGGCTCAATGCCAAGGATGTTGAAGAACGTGTTTGCTGGGGAATCCATTTCCTGCTTGACCGGCGGGGCCATGGGCTGCACGAATGAGGTGTCTTCAATCGGACCCGCACCGCGGAACCAAATACGCTGCCAGGCACGAACGCGCGGATCGGTGCTGGTCTTGAACTTTTCCAGGACCGCTGGGTCAAACGTGCCGATCAGCACGCGACTCTTGTTGCGGTAGAGGTTCGGGTATTTCTTGATCAAACCGATGTACTGGTTGACCTGACCCTGGCTGACCTGCTTACCGAAGCTCTTGATCTCCGGCAACACACCGACACCAGCGCTGTTTGCGTACTTGAGAACGTCATCCAGCTTGGGGATGTTCTCACCGTTCTTCAGGACATAACGCTCGTTCAGTTCCTTGTACGTGAGGGAACTGACCGGGATCTTCTTGATCGGTTCGGTCCCTTGCGAATGATCGGCTGCGTTCTTGTATTTGTATGCCGGGGACGCACAGGCCTTCAACGGCCCAGTGGCGGCGCTAGCTGAACTTGCACCGACGACAACGGGAACCAGCAAGCTGCCACCCATGGCAGCCGCGGCAACCGCAGCGGTCGATCGCTTAATGGATGTGGTGACCATGAAACTGAGAAACCTTCCGAGGAGACAAAGAAGCAATTCCACGGAAGTTAGGCGACCGAACTGCCTGTGTCAGAGCAAGATCGCATTGGTGGACCAACTGAGTGAAAATCAGCGCTGTAACTCAAGTGCGAAACAGGCAGGAGCTTTGATTCGCGCATTCGAGTGCACTCAAGAGTTGCCGCTCACCTGCCAGTGAAGGCAACGACCAAGCAGGTCAGCCGATCCAGCGAAGTTGAGCAGCTTCCACCGGAGACTCGTCAATGACGAGTAGATCAGCCGCCAGCAACGGCTGGAATAACGGAAATTTCACTACCCGCTGGGGTTTCGGTATCCAGGCCACCCGCGAAGC
This sequence comes from Candidatus Nanopelagicales bacterium, assembly GCA_039812085.1. Taxonomy (GTDB): domain Bacteria; phylum Actinomycetota; class Actinomycetes; order S36-B12; family UBA10799; genus JBDHZU01. Next base: position 17,780 of record JBDHZU010000006.1, read on the forward strand.
GAACGTCCTCGTCGCCAACGTAGATGTTCACGAAGCGACGCAAAGCGCCATCATCGTCAAGGATGCGCGCACGGATTCCCGGATGTGCGGCCTCAAGCGCATCCAGCACACCGGACAAGGTGGGGGTCGAAGGTTCAACCGTCACCTCAGATGCACCATCGGTGTAGGTACGAAGAATGGTTGGGATGCGAACAGACACCGCGTCACTCATGCTTGCCAGACTCCTCAAATCGTTGCGCGCCAGTCTGGCGCAGTTCGGTAACCCTGCTCATAACAGTAGTAAGGCTCGTTCTATGCCCGAGCCTCAGTGTTCAAGAGCGGCCTTGACCTCATCAACCTTGGGCGTGATGGTCGCGGTCGGACCAACCTCACCGATGACCGCATCCAAGGTCTTCAAACCGTCACCGGTATTAAGGATGACTGTCTCAGCGGTTGGGTCAAGTTCTCCCGATGCCAGCAACTGCTTGAGCGAAGCCAAGACGACTCCACCCGCGGTCTCAGCGAAGACACCCTCAGTCCGAGCCAACTGACGGATACCTTCCACAACCTCAGCGTCGCTGACTGATCCGATCGATCCCTCAGTGCGTCGCACAACATCCAGCGCGTAGGGGCCATCGGCCGGGTTGCCAATGGCTAACGACTTGGCAATGGTGTCCGGCTTGACCGGGCGAACCACGTCGTAACCCGCACGGAACGCCTGCTCAACAGGTGAGCATCCCGTGGCCTGAGCACCGAAGATCTTGTACGGCTTGTCTTGCACCAAACCGAGATCAATCAGTTCCCGGAACGCCTTGTCTACCTTGGTGAGCAAGGCCCCGGAGGCAATCGGAATAACAACCTGATCGGGTAGACGCCAACCCAGTTGTTCGGCGATCTCGTAGCCCATGGTCTTGGAACCCTCGGCGTAGTACGGCCGCAGGTTCACGTTGACGAAGCCCCAGTCGTTGGTCAGCGGATCGCCGATCAATTCCGAGCAGAGCCGGTTGACATCGTCATAGTTGCCGTCGATGGCAAGCAATTCGCCGCCATAGGTGGCTGTGGTGACCGTCTTGCCGTCTTCCAGGTCATGCGGGATGAGGACGACGCTGCGCTGTCCAGCACGAGCAGCAGCAGCGGCAACAGCGTGCGCCAAGTTTCCGGTGGATGCGCACGACAGGGTTCCCAGACCGAGGCGTCGAGCAGCACTCTGCGCGACAGCAACAACGCGGTCCTTGAACGAATGGGTGGGATTACCTGAATCGTCCTTGATCCACAGTGAATCCATCTTGAGTTCTGCAGCCAAATTGGATGCGTGCAGGATTCGGGTCCAACCAGGGTTGAGGTTGGGTTCGTCAGCAGCTTTCGTGCTGACCGGAAGTAGCGCCGAATAGCGCCACAGCGACGTGGGTCCAGCTTCGATCTGCTCGCGGGTCACGGTGCCAAAGTCGTACTTAACCTCTAGCGGGCCAAAGCACTCCATGCAGGCATAGGCCGCGCCTAGCCCGAACTCCGAACCGCATTCGCGGCAGCGCAGACCAGTAGCGGGACCGAAATCAAGCGAAGTTTCAACACGAAGTGTGCTGTCGATAGTCGTCATCAGAAGAATGAGCCTTTCCTCATCTATCCCGGTCACCGCCGTGTGCGGTCCGGGTCGGAGTTGGCACCGTGTCGCTAAGCGATGGTTGCCGGGGCTTCGTCGGGCCGGTCCCTCTGCCCCTCTGGATGAGCGGTATTCGGTTATTGCACCCCCACGCATTGAGTGCGGATTCCCCACCGGACAATTGCTTAATAAGCGTCAGGTCAGCGAACACGCTGCACGCGAAAGTGCTGGTGCTAACGATAACCGGTCCAACCGACTCTGTGGCGAGGGGGTTTGCGTGAATATTCACGCGAATGGCTTGCTGCGTGAAAGAACATGGCAGGCGGCGGACTGGCCAGCAGCCGATGTGCTCGCAGCTAAACAGCGTGCAGGTGTAAGCATTGCCGTCGTCCTGCCCGCCCTGAACGAAGCAGACACGGTGGGAACAATCGTGGACTCAGTTCGTTCTGAACTCATGAGCAATAGCGGGCAACCGGGTCTGGTTGACGATCTGGTCGTGATCGATTCCGCATCACAAGACGCAACAGCGCAGGTCGCGCGCACTGCGGGTGCCCGAGTCATCGCACGTCACGAGATCTTGCCCGACGTTCCAGTCGTCACCGGCAAAGGCGATGCCATGTGGCGGGCACTTGCCGTGGTGGATGCCGACATCATCGTGTTCTGCGATGCGGACTTGCGTTCCTTCACCCCGGAATACGTCACTGGACTCGTCGGTCCTTTACTGGTCAACGACACTCTGCAACTGGTGAAGGCGGTCTACGAACGACCCCTCACCGACGGCGAACTGGCCAGCCCTTACGGCGGCGGACGTGTGACCGAACTCGTGGCTCGTCCCTTGCTCAATCTGGGATGGCCGGAACTTGCCGGAGTGATCCAACCGCTCGCCGGTGAGTACGCGGCTCGACGTAGCTTGCTGGAAACCTTGAGCTTCCCAGTGGGATACGGAGTGGAGTTCGCGATCCTGGTGGACACCGCAAAGCAACACGGTGTGGATGCAATCGGCCAAGTGGACCTAGGAGTGCGCATCCATCGCCACCACGGCGACGACCGACTCGGGCGAATGTCAGCGGAGATCATGCGTACTGCCTGGCGACGTTCAGCGGCAGGCAAAACCAACAACGGGCCTGTACGCATGGGAACGTCCTTGACCCAATTCCAGGCAACTGTTGATGGATTCGACCCCACCGAATACGAGATCTCGGAGTTGGAACATCCCCCGATGAGTGAACTCACCTCGACGCCTTAAGCACCTCTCGTAGTGAACAATGCAGAGGTGGAACACGCCGAGCAGCCGATGAGTGCACGCCCACAACTCATCGACGCAATGTTGGCCATCGGCGACGTCGACGGCTTGGACGATGTTCTGCAACGAATCGTGAATACCGCAGCAACTGTCGCTGACTGTCGTTATGCCGCCCTTGGTGTGATTAACGAAGGGGGCCACGGATTGTCGTCATTCATCACCGAAGGCATCTCGGATGAAGAACGGGCACTGATCGACCACGAACCGTTGGGTTTGGGATTGCTCGGCGCTCTCGTTCGACAACCGCACGTTCTGCGCCTCGACAACCTGGCAGACGACCCAAACTCAGTGGGTTTTCCCGAGAACCATCCGCCGATGACGTCTTTCTTGGGAGTTCCGATCACGGTCGGGGATGCCGTGTTCGGCAATCTCTATCTGACTGAGAAGCGCGGCGGGCACTTCACCGACTCCGACGTTGCCTTAGTCGAACAACTCGCCGTTGCTGCCGGAATCGCTGTATCCAACGCACGTCTCGTAGAACGCGCCAAACGACGTGAACAACTGCAGAGTGCGTCAGCAGAAATCAATCGGGAATTGCTGGCCGGAACTGACCCGAGCGAAGTCCTCAAACGAGTCGCGTCGTGCGCCCGAGAATTGGCGAACTCAGACGTGGGACTGATCGCCTTTGCTGATTCCAACGAGAACTTCGTCGTGGAAGTCGTCGACGACACGGCTGATCCTCGACTCATCGGGCAAGCGTTGCCCAATACTGCGTCGATCGAGGTTCCCCTGCTGGGGCCGAAGGGCCAAGTCGCTGTACTTGTGGTCGCCAACCCGGATAGCCAGCGTGGTTTCTCTGCCAGTGTGGTCGAACAACTCCAAGACTTTGCTGGACAAGCCGCTTTGGCGTTGGAGCTCGCCCAGACTCGGTCCGACTCTCAACTGGTGGCGGTGTTTGAAGACCGGGATCGAATCGCGCGCGACTTGCACGACACTGTGATTCAGCGACTCTTCGCCGCTGGTATGTATCTGGAGTCGACTGGTCGCCTCGTGCAGAACCCGACCGTGGGCGACCGCATTAACTCGGTGGTTGACGACCTGGATGCCACCATCATGGAGATCCGGCAAACCATCCGTTCCTTGCAGCACGACGATCGAACCGAACGCATTGGCGCACGAGCTCGGGTACTTGGTCTGGTCGATCAGTTGTCGTCCATCTTGGGCACTCGACCCGCTGTTCATATCGATGGATTATTGGACTCGCGAATTACCGACAACATCGGCAGCGATCTGGTGACGGTGGTACGAGAAGGACTCAGCAACATCGCTCGCCATGCACATGCCCAAAACGTGTCGGTAGAAATCACCACCAATGAGTCCGTGATCGAACTCGTCATCACCGACGACGGAGTGGGGTTCGATACCGACCCAAACGACGAGTCAAGGCGGTCAGGCCTGCGCAATCTGGAGGAGCGCGCAGAGCAGCACGGTGGGCAATTCGTGGTCACCTCTCGCCCGGATTTACCAACCGGCACCCGACTTCAGTGGACAGTTCCACTGCCAAATGTCGGGTGATGTCCTGCGATTCGGCTTGCCTGGCGTCCAGATAGTCGTAATGCTCCCAAGATCTGGCCATATATCTGACGCGGAGCGCCACCTATGGACATCACCCACGATCCCCAACACCAAGCCGAAGTAGACCTGAAGAGCAAAGGTCTCGCGAGTGGTTCGATCGGACTCATCGGCGGAATCATTCTCGCGATCTCCTGTGTGGCACCCGCCTATACCTTGACCGCGACAATCGGCGTGCTGGCGTCTGACACCGGAGTCAATATTCCGTTGATCTTCATCGGTGGATTCCTTCCGATGTTCTTCGCCGCCTACGCCTACCGCGAGCTCAACAAGGTGGCGCCCGACTGCGGCACCTCCTTCACCTGGACCACGAAAGCATTCGGTCCGATCATCGGCTGGTTGGGCGGTTGGGCCGCCATCCTTGCCACCGTGATTGTGCTGTCGAACCTGGCAGCAGTGGGCGTGCAGTTTATGTACCAATTCATCGGCGACATCGTGGACAGCCAGTGGGTATCAACGTTGTGGCAGAACACGGCAGTCAACATCCTGACCACGGTCGCGTTTATTGCCATCGCGACCTGGATCGCCTACATCGGCGTCACCACCACCGAACGCATTCAGTACTGGTTAGTGGGATTTCAGATGGTCGCCTTGGTGGTGTTCGGGGTGGCTGCCATCGTCAAGTCCACTTCGTCGCCAACGGGTATCGCGTTTAGCTGGTCCTGGTTCAGCCCAGCCGGTCTGACTTTGTCGGCGTTCGTGGCTGGACTGTCTGGATCCATCTTCGCATTCTGGGGATGGGACTCGGCTCTGACCGTCAACGAAGAAACAGAGGGTTCAGACAAAACCCCGGGACGTGCAGCATTGCTGTCGGTCATCTCGATTCTGTTGACCTACCTACTGGTCTCCATCGGGTTGATCATGTACTCCGGTGTTGGCGATACCGGACTTGGTTTGTCGAACCCAGAAATTTCCGACAATGTATTTGGCGCTGTGGCACCCAAGATTCTGGGTGACCCCTGGTACCTGTTCCTCTTCGCGGCTGTCGTGTTGTCCAGTGCAGCCAGCCTGATCACCACTTTCTTACCGACCAGCCGCACCCTGTTGGCCATGGGCGCCTACAAGGCGGTACCGCCGGTATTCGCCAAGATTCATCCGAAGTACTTGACCCCGAGTGTGGCGACTGTGGTGGCCGGTTTGGGAGCGGCGGTCTTCCACACGGTGCTGACGATCGTTTCGGACAACGCGCTGCGGGACACGATCCTGTCGATTGGCATCATGATCACCTTCTACTACAGCCTGACCGCGTTCGCGTGTGTCTGGTACTTCCGCAAAGAATGGTTCTCCAACGCGTCGTCATTTATCTTCAAACTGCTCCTGCCACTGCTCGGTGGATTAGGGCTGTTCGTCATCTTCATCTTGACGCTGAAGGACTCGTGGGACCCGGACTACGGCTCCGGTGCAGCGGTAGCCGGGATCGGTTTGGTGTTCGTGCTTGGCGTTGGACTGATCCTGTCGGGATTAGTGCTCATGGCGATCTGGTGGGCACGCTGCCCCGACTTCTTCAAGGGAGAAACTCTGCGGACAGACACTCCCGCATTGGTTATCGACTGAGCTACGAATCTTCGCGGTACTTAACGGCTAATACGGCGGCCTGTGTGCGGCGCTGCAATCCCAGTTTGGACAGGATGTTCGACACGTAGTTCTTCACGGTCTTCTCTGCCAGGAACAGTTCCTCGCCAATTTGGCGGTTGGTCATCCCTTCCCCGATCAGCGCCAAAATGCGACGTTCTTGGTCGGTTAACTCGGCGAACGGGTCCACCTTGGTGGCGTCGTGACGAATCCGTTCCATCACCCGAGCGGTGGCCTGCGGATCAAGCAGCGAGCCACCAGCCGCCACTGTGCGGACTGCGCCGATGAGGTCGGTTCCACGAATCTGCTTCAGCACGTAGCCCGATGCTCCGGCCAAGATCGCATTCAGCAAAGCGTCGTCGTCCACGAAGCTGGTGAGCATCAAGCAATGTAGCTCCGGTAAGTCGGATCGCAGATCTCGGCACACTGTGACGCCATTGCCATCGGGAAGTTGGACGTCCAGCACTGCAACATCAGGATTAGCTGCCGGGATTCTGGCCATCGCCTCTGCCGCCGTGGACGCTTCACCAACGACCTCAATATCGCCTTCGCTTTGCAGCAAGTCGGCCACCCCGCGACGGACCACTTCATGGTCATCGAGGAGAAAAACACGGATCTTGTCGCCGGTCTCGTTCTGCGTCACAGGTACCACGCTAGTGACCTGCCCGGCAGGCGTCATATGGGCGATCCCTATCGACGTGACTCAAACGACCGATTTCCCTCGCGAAATGTCCTGTTTAGGACTATCGGCTCAGTCAAATAAGGCCGCACCTCTGCTGATGCAGGAGCTTTCTCCGGCTACAACACGCATGCGAACTGCAAGGGTCAGAGCCATGGACACCAGCGCATTTATCAGCGTGCTCGATCTGTCCCGGATTCAGTTCGGGGTCACGACCGTCTATCACTTCTTCTTCGTTCCTATCACGATTGGAACTGCGTTCCTGGTCGCCATCATGCAGACCTTCTGGGTGCGCACGAACGACGAGAAGTGGCTCAAAGCAACCAAGTTCTTCGGCAAGTTGTTCCTCATCAACTTCGCCATGGGCGTCGTGACCGGAATCGTGCAGGAGTTCCAGTTCGGAATGAACTGGAGTGACTTCTCCCGGTTCGTCGGAGACATCTTCGGAGCACCGCTGGCAGTCGAAGGTCTGCTGGCGTTTTTTATGGAGTCCACATTCCTTGGACTATGGATCTTTGGCTGGGATCGTCTGAGTAAACGGGTGCACCTGACCACGATTTGGCTAGCAGCAATCGGCACGGTATTGAGTGCCTACTTCATCCTCGCGGCGAACTCGTTTATGCAGCACCCCACCGGCTTCGTCTACAACGCCGAACGACACCGGGTCGAACTCACCGACTTCTTCGCGGTGCTGACCCAGAACACTGCACTGGTTACGTTCTGGCACACCATCAGCGCCACGTTCATCACTGCCGGAGCATTCGTGGCCGGCATCTCCGCCTGGCTGCTCGTTCGCGGTCGTTCGCCGGAGATGTCTCGAGCGACCCTCAAGCTGGGTTCGATCGTGACGATCGTTGCGGCACTGTCATTGGGATGGTCTGGGGATAGTCAGGCACGCATCATGGTCGAGCAGCAGCCGATGAAGATGGCCGCCGCTGAGGCCCTCTATGAGACGCAAGCTCCCGCTCCATTCAGCCTGTTCACCATTGGAACCCTGGATGGTTCGGCACCGATCTTCTCGCTAGACATTCCCCACGGCCTGTCCTTGCTGGCAACGCATACCTTGGATGGTCAAGTGCAGGGAATCAACGACCTGCAGGCCGAGTACGAACAACGATTCGGGCCGGGTGATTACAAACCGAACATTCCTGTCGCCTACTGGAGCTTCCGGCTGATGATCGGGTTCGGCATGTTGGCGGGACTTTGGGCGGCCTACGCCTTGTGGGCAACTCGTAAGGGACGCACTCCGACGAGCAAGTGGTTTGCCCGGTTTGCACTCACCGCGCCCTTCCTACCTTTGATCGCGAACTCGTTTGGCTGGATCTTCACCGAGATGGGACGGCAACCCTGGGTGGTTTTCTCCGTCCTGAAAACCCAGGCAGGAGTTTCGCCCACGTCCACCACCTTCACCGTGAGTACGTCATTGATCGTGCTGACACTGCTCTACGGAGTGTTGGCCGTCATTGAGTTCGGACTACTCCGTCGAGCGGTCATCATCGGACCACCGGAAACCGTGGTGGACCCATTCGAAGTGGACGCCGAGACCGGCGAACGCGAACTGTCCATTACCTACTAACCAGACCACAAGAGAGGGAACGTCATGGAACTGACGACCGTCTGGATCATCCTCATCGCGGTGCTCTGGAGTGGCTACTTCATGCTTGAAGGTTTCGACTTTGGCGTGGGAATCCTGCTGAATTTCATCAGCAAGAACGAGGGTGAACGCCGGGCAATTCTGACCACGCTTGGACCGTTGTGGGATGGCAACGAGGTCTGGGTGCTGGTTGCCGGTGGCGCGACCTTTGCCGCTTTCCCGGAGTGGTACGCGACCTTGTTCAGCGGTTTCTATTTGCCGTTGTTGCTGATTCTGGTGGCCCTCATCGTGCGTGGGGTCGCGTTCGAATATCGGTCGAAGCGATCCGATCCCACCTGGCGCCGGCGCTGGGATTGGGCAATCTTCTTTGGCTCAATCGTCCCCGCGATCTTGTGGGGTGTGGCATTCGCCAACATCGTTCGCGGCGTTCCGATGAGAGCGGCACCGGCCGGAAACATCTTGTACGACGGTGGATTCTTCAATCTGCTCAATCCCTATGCCCTACTCGGCGGAGTCACCGTCTGCCTGCTGTTCATCACGCACGGCGCGGTGTTCCTCACCCTGAAGACCAGCGGAACAATCCGAGATCGAGCGGCAAAGCTCGCCACACCCTTCGGAATCGCAGCCGCCGTTGCCGCAGTGGCATTCTTGCTATGGACCCAGCTTGCCTACTCAGACAAGGCGTGGACGTGGGCACTCGTTGGCCTAGCGGCAGTGGCCTGGGTCGGCGGAATCGTGGCCCATCTGGGCAAGAAAGAAGGGTTGGCGTTCACTCTGTCTGCGCTCACTTTGGTGACCGCTGTGGCCTATTTGTTCTGCGTCCTATACCCCAACGTGATGCCCGCATCCAACGATGCAGCGTTGAGCTTGACGATTCATAACGCGTCATCCAGCCCGTACACGTTGAAGGTGATGACAATCGTTGCGGCCATCTTCACTCCGCTGGTGCTGTGCTACCAGGCATGGACGTACTGGATCTTCCGTAAGCGGGTCAGCCCGGACAGCATTCCCCATCCAGAAGCTGGTTCGTTGGACTTCGAGGACGAGAAGACTCGGACCGCAGCGGTCAACGCCTAGCAACTGTTTCAGTCAGCGCCGGTCAGGGATCCGACCGGCGCTGGCTGCTGGGATGCATCAGGGGGATGATGTGGGAATGGAGCGAACCCGGCTACGCCCGTTCGATCCGCGACTTCTCCGATACGCGGGCGCAACCCGTCGCTTTATGGCATTGGTTGTCCTGCTGGGTGCTGTGTCCGCTGCCCTGATCATCGTCCAAGCAGTCTGCATTTCCACCATCGTGGTTCGCGTCTTCCAGCAAGGTGATGGGATACCGCAGATCTCCACAGAACTCATCACTCTGGCGGTGGTCACGGTGCTGCGGTCTGGAGTCGCTTACGCCACTGAATATGCCGCATTCAGCTCTGCAGCCGTCGTCAAGAGCCAGCTAAGGCTGAACACCCTGGAACGAATCACCCAACTTGGTCCGGTGTGGACCTCAGGCACCAACTCGGGTGCCACCACCGCTTCATTGACTCGCGGAATTGATGGCTTGGACGGCTACTTCGCCCGCTATCTACCTCAGCTTGTTCTCGCCGTGATCGTCCCGATCGCTGTGGGCGTCGTCATCCTCACGCAGGACCTTCTCGCCACCGTCATCATCGTGCTCACGGTCCCCCTCATCCCCGTCTTCATGATCCTGATTGGCATGTATACGAGCAGTCAGATCAATCGCCAGTGGCGCACGCTGAATCGTCTGTCTGGGCACTTCGTGGACATCATCGCCGGGCTTCCCACGCTCAAGGCGTTTGGTCGCGCACAAGCGCAAGCTCGCAATGTGCAGAAGATTGGCCAGCAGTACGTGTCGTCCACCATGGGCGTACTTCGAGTGTCCTTCTTGTCTGCCTTGGTCTTAGAACTGTTGGCCACTCTGTCGGTGGCACTCGTCGCGGTGTCGATTGGCCTGCGATTGATGGATGGTCGGATAACGCTGCAGGCGGGGTTGCTCGTCTTAATCCTTACGCCCGAGGTCTACCTGCCACTTCGACAAGTCGGAGTGCATTTCCATGCCGCTGCAGAAGGACTCGGCGCGGCAGACGATGTGATGAACGTGCTGGATCAGCAACCACCTTCCTGCGGGTCGGTCACCGAGGTTCCCCCTCTGCACACATCTCGACTGGAGTTAGACGGTCTGACGATCCGCTATCCAGGCCGGGGACACGATGTCATCACCGGATTGTCTGCCCAGATTCCTGCGGCGGCGATCACAGCAATCGTGGGGCCATCAGGTGTCGGAAAGTCATCCATACTCGCGGTGCTCGAACGCTTCTCCGATCCCAGCGACGGACACATATTCGTCGTAGACGAGTCCGGTTCTTCTCAGGAACTTCGAGACTTCGATATCGACGCTTGGCGCGCGCAGACCGCATGGGTGGGTCAACACCCAGTCGTCGTGCGAGCAACCGTGGCCGACAACGTTCGGCTGGCACGGCCTGATGCCAGCGAGCAAGACGTGTGGGCGGCATTAGCAGCAGTCGGACTCGAGGCTGATATTGCGCAGTTGCCGCAGAGTCTGCATACCCCTGTTGGCGAAGGCGGACGAGCGCTATCTGTCGGTCAACAGCGACGGCTTGCGCTTGCCCGTGCCATCTGCCAGCAGCCGCAACTTGTTCTCCTGGATGAGCCAACGGCCGGAGTCGATGAACAGTCCGAACAACTGATCGTTACTTCAATTCGTCAGCTCGCCGAACACAGCACCGTGGTACTGGTCGCCCATCGGGAATCGTTAATCGCCACTGCCGATCACGTCATCGACATTGCTCCGACCGACTCCGAGACCACTACGCAGACCAGCATCGCCCCTGCCCGCGACACCACACCGACACGGCATTCACCTACCGCCGAACACGTCCCCACGCCACTGAATCAACAACCGGCAACACCGGAAGCTGCCCGACGACCACTTCGCACTCTGTGGCCGATCATCCGACCCCGGCGAGGCCGAGGAATTCTTGCGATTCTCTTAGGTTCTCTGGCGATCGGTTGTTCCATCGCCCTACTCGCGACGAGTGGTTGGTTGATCTCCCGCGCCAGTCAACAGCCGGCAATGATCGCAATCTCCATTGCCGTGGTGGGAGTTCGCGCCTTTGGCATCGGCCGGGGCGTGTTCCGTTACGCCGAACGACTCGTGTCTCATTCGGCGGCGTTACGGGGCTTGACGCAACTGCGTGTGGCCATCGTGGAACGTCTCGCTGTCGTTGCACCGGCTGGCCTGCGTGGTGTGGAACGCGGTGATGCGCTTCGACGAATGGTGGATGACGTTGACACCATGGCGGACTACTGGCTGCGCTATTTGCAGCCCGTAGGTGTGGCATTGGTAACCGGTGCTGCCACTGTGGCGTTTGCCGTGTGGCTACTCCCGACGGCTGGGGTCAGCCTCGCGATCTGTTTGGTGGGAGCCGCTGTGTTGGCGGTGGGAGCCGCTCGAGCTGCTGGTGCTCGCGCTGCTCGGATCGAAGCCACTCTCAAAGGTCGCCTTGCCGCCGATATCAACCGCACAGTGATTGAGGTCGCGGATCTGACTGCCGCTCGCTCCCAGCACACGCGTCTTCGCGAGGTTGCGGACATTGATCTGCAGGTCCGACAGGCAGAACGAGGTCTTGCTCGCGGGTTGGGCTGGGCAGGTTGTGTGCAGGCACTAGGGATGGGCCTGGCAATCATCTTCATGGTCGTGACTGCGGTTCCAGCAGTTCGGTCGGGATCATTAGAAGGGGTCAATCTCGCGGTCTTAGTGCTGTTGCCGTTAGCGACCTTCGAGGTCATTGCCGCCTTGCCAACTGCTGGTCTGACTGCGGCACGGGCTAGCAGTTCAGCCGAACGCATTGATGACCTGCTGGCATTACCTGATCCGTGTCCTGATCCCAGGGACCCTGTGGCCACTCCTGGCCCACCGGCAGCATTGACTGCGCATTCCGTCACAGCTTCCTGGCCGGATACTGATCAGCCCGCCGTCCACGGCGTTGATTTAGCGGTCGGCGTCGGACAACGCATTGCTGTCATCGGCCCCAGTGGGAGCGGTAAATCCACCCTGGCAGCAGTGCTGATGCACTTCTTGCCGACCTCAAGCGGCGAGGTAGCGCTGAGCGGTACGTCGTATTCGAGGATGACTGGAGATCAGGTTCGTTCCATTGTCGGCCTGGTCGAACAGGATGCTCACATCTTCGACAACACCATCGCCGAGAACGTACGCCTGGCTCAGCCAGAAGCAACCGACGACGATCTTCGGCACACACTGGATCAGGTCGGCCTTGGGAGCTGGATCCATGCTCTCCCACATGGCATCCACACCCGAACTGGCCAAGATGGCACGCAACTGTCCGGAGGGCAGCGGCGACGGATTGCCCTCGCTCGCATCTTGCTGTCTGATCCACAGATCGTGATTCTGGACGAGCCCACTGAACATCTTGATCGCAACGCTGCCAATGAATTGCTCGCCCTCGTATGCGAGCTCACCGCTGACCGTGGACTGATCTGGATTACCCACGACTTGTCACAGCTCAACCACTTCGATCGCGTCATCGACCTGTCACGTCAAGAAGTAGCCGTGAACTAACGAGAAGTTCACGCCCAAACTCCTCGGGCCTTCCCCCGCCAACGAGTCGTCTGGCTAACAACAAAATGTTCGCTCGCGCTCATAGACAACTCAACACATAAGGAAGCCCCCAGACCGTGGTCTGGGGGCTTCCTTATGTGTTGAGTTTCGGGCTTATGCCTCGGAACGAACCGTGGTCGGGTCGTAGCCGTAGAAAGCGGTGCGAGCGTCACGACGTTGCTGGGCTTCTTCCTCGCTGGCCTTGGCGAAGTCCTCGTCCAGTTCCGGGGTGTCAACCTCGACGGTGGCGCCGTTGTCTTCCAGCCACTTCTCCAGTTCCGGACCGGATTCGTAGGAAGTGATCAGGCAGTAACGCGGTTCGTCGCCTTGGTGCCACACGGAGTGCCACATGCGCTCGGAGTCGACCATGACCTGTGCACCAGCGGGCAACGGGATACGGGTCTCGGTGCTCGGATCATTGATGTCTTCGCGCAGCACCAGGTATGAGTCTGGGTTATGGGTGAGCTGCATGAAGCAACGAACAACCCAGCCTTCACCTTCGGGGTTCAGGCGGTTGTTGTCATCGAGGTGTGAGTTGTAGAGGGCATCGGCGTAGCTGTTGGGCTGCAGTTCGATGATGCGGCAACGTCCGATGTTGACGCCTGGCTCCTGTGCACGCCACGTCAGCGTCGGAGATTTTTCTGTCTGCGAGTCGATCCAGACGCCGTCCTTGTCCGGCTTAGGGGGATCGAAGTGCCAAAAACCGTTGCACTCGATCTGACCGTACGCACTGGCAATCGGCGCGAAACGGGTATCGCCACTGGACTTCCAGTCGACGTACTCCAACGATTCCCATTCTTGGGGATCGATGATGTCGCCGTACTGATCCAGGACGAGGTAGCCCTTCTCCTGCAAAATATCCATCTTGTAGTGAGACATCTGTGTGCCCTCCGCACGGGTGCTATCGGTCTATTCGGTTCGTTCAATGTCTGTGGTCTTGACCGTCGATGCCTGTTGCGTCATCGACTTACCGTCAAGCATCCCGAATCCAGCCGCCGACTATGCCCGCAAGTGTCCCTTAGTTAGGGGGACCTAAGTCCCAAATTTAGATGCCAGAAATGTCCTAATTCTGGGGATGACTCTCATCGAGCGGCCCTCCGACGATCCCGCAGCCGACGCAACCGATTCACCGTGTGCGGGGCAGCCAGTGACGCAGCCGGAACATCGATCAAGTGATTGAGACGCAAGTAGTACTCAGTAGGGTTCATCGCCAATCGCTGCCGAATCTGCGAATTCTTACGGCCCGGACTCGACCAAATGATGGCTTCCAATTCCAACATCTGGCGTTCCGCAGCACTCAATGAACCGGGTTCGGCCCGGCTCGGACTGACGACACACGCGCTCATTGCTCCTCCTCGATGCATTCACTGTGCGCCCTGGGTCTGACACTGCAGTTGGATTCACTAGGTGCCAACTGACTGAGCACTACCCGCTTGAGACCTTGGAGACATTTACGTCACTGGGGTTCAACGCAGGGCCGATATCCCATCCGCGCCGCGAACCCGTAATCTGTGTGGGCATGCTCAAGCAGTACACGCTCGAGTACGCGCCGATGTAGCTCAGTTGGCAGAGCGCTCGCCTTGTAAGCGAATGGTCGTCGGTTCGATTCCGACCATCGGCTCCACTAAAACTTAGGAAGCTGAGTTAACTATGCATAGAGATAATCGAAGGACAGCATCGACTAGGGACGCGCATAGTTCGGAGAATCGCCATGCGTAGCGTTGTCATGTACGGCCCAGGAGACGTCCGCGTCGAAGACGCTCCGAAACCGGAAATTATCGAACCAACCGATGCCATCATCAAGGTTACGGCTACTTGTGTTTGTGGGTCCGATTTGTGGCCCTACCGCGGCGCCAACCCTATTTCTCAACCCGTACGGATGGGGCACGAGTACGTGGGTGTAATCGACGAGATAGGGCCCGAAGTTCATGGCCTACACATTGGCGATCTCGTCGTTGGGTCGTTTGTCGCGTCGGACAATACGTGCGAGATCTGCCAAGCGGGATTTCAGTCTCGATGTATCCACCAAGTCATGATGGGTGGAATTGGAACCCAGGCAGACTACGCTCGCGTTCCTTTGGCCGAAGGAACTTTGGTCAAGATTCCTGGCACACCAACAGAACAGCAGCTACGGAGTCTCCTCGCCGCTTCCGATGTACTTGGCACTGGCTGGTTCGCAGCCGTAGCCGCAGAGGTAGGCCCCGGGAAAACCGTCGCTGTCGTAGGGGACGGCGCAGTCGGTTTGCTTGGCATCTTGGCAGCAAAGCATCTAGGCGCTGAGCGCATTATCGCGTTTTCACGTCACGTCGATCGACAAACTCTCGCAACAAAATTTGGAGCGACAGACATCATCGAAGAACGAGGCGATGCTGGCATCCAAAAAGTCCGTGAACTAACTGGTGGCTACGGAGCACATTCCACCATTGAGGCTGTCGGTACTCAAGAAGCGATGGATCAAGCAATCGGCTCGACCCGTGCGGGCGGTCATATAGGTTTCGTTGGCGTATCGCACGGCGTCGAACTCAACGGTTTCGGTCTTTTCTTGGCTACTGTCAGCCTGCTGGGCGGCCCAGCCCCGGTCCGACGTTTCCTGCCCGAGCTGATCGAACTCATCATGACTGATCAGATCAACCCAGGGGCAGTATTCGATCTCACTTTGCCGATAGAGCAAGCTGCCGATGGGTACAAAGCCATGCACGAACGGCGAGCCACAAAAGTCATGCTCACGCTGTGAAATAAACACACCGGACGCCGATACAGCTCAGTTGACAAAGTGCTCGCCTTGTAAGCGAATGGCCATCGGTTCGATTCCGCCCATTGGCTCCAATGGAGCTAGCAGGTTCTTTCTTCAACGTATCTTTTGATAATCAGAGCGTCACTGTCCTATAGCGGACCCGAGCGATAGGCCCACTATGTTTCGCATGCGACCGGCGACGATTGAAGATGTCCCCATCCTGAGCTATTGGGACACCTTGCCTCATGTTGTTGCTGCTACTGGTGACGATGACGTCATCGACTGGGAGTGGGAACTCACACGCGAGACCGACTGGAAGTGGGATCTCGTCGCCGAGGTGGACGAAGAACCCATCGGAATTGTGCAGATCATTGACCCCGCGCGAGAAGAAACCCACTACTGGGGTGACATTGAATCGAATCTCCGCGCTATCGACATTTGGATTGGCCCGGCTGAGTTTCTCGGCCAGGGCTACGGAACCCTCATGATGCAAGAAGCTCTCAAGCAGTGCTTCTCGGACCCTGCGGTCACTGCAGTTCTAATTGATCCGTTAGAGCACAACAAACGTGCACGAAATTTCTATGAACGAATTGGATTCCGCTATTTAGAAGATCGAATCTTTGGCCAGGATCATTGCGCCGTCTATCGATTGGATCGATGCACCTTCCTACGCCAACCGTCCCACAGTGACTGAACCGCCGGGTTCAGTTCCGGCGCTGAGGCATACGAGTTTCACACTCCAGTTTCGCCCTGCCCGATCTCGCCCAAATGCGTGTGCGTGAATCGGTCGGTGAACTTCAGCCCGTATCCAAGGAACCTATCGATAGCGATATGGAATGCCCATACGAGCGCCACGAATCCGGCCGCACGCGACTGGTTGGGAATCGCAATGATGGCCAATACCGCTGGGCCAATGTAGCTATGAACCGCGTTGTAAGACCAAGCGCCGACTTTGGGTGAAACTGCGTATCCAAGCATCGACAGGTCAAAGACGAGAAACAGCACGAACAGCCACCACCAGCTGAATCCCAACGTCACAAACGCTACGACGACAGCAACGGCAATGAGCACATTCTCAATCCGCTGGAACCAGACCGTCATTCTCGCCCTTCTTAGGCTATTTCGCCAGACACCAATCGTTGGCCAAGTAGCGCGTGCAGGGCGACTCCTGCCGCGACGCCAGCGTTGAGTGATTCAATTCCGGGGGCCATCGTGATTTTGGCTGTGACGTCACAGGTCTGGCCGACGAGACGACCGATTCCTTTGTCTTCACTTCCGACGACTAAGAGCACCGGCGAATCAGATGCATCCACCGTCGAAATATCGACCTTGGATTCGCCAGCCAAACCAACGGCGAAGAATCCGGCCGCTTGGGCTTGCTGGATCGTCCGCGACATGTTGGTCACCATCGCCACTTTGACTCGGGCCAACGTTCCGGCGGAGGTCCGCCAAGCTGCCGCCGTCACACTGGCTGATCGGCGCGAAGGAATGATCAGACCGCCCGCGCCGAAAGCTGCAGCAGACCGGGCGATAGCACCGAGGTTTCGTGGATCGGTAATGCCGTCAAGGGCCACGATCACGTTCGGGGAACTCGCTGGGCCAGAGTGCAACAGATCCGCCACGTCGGAGTACGTGAACTCAGCCGCCTTCATCACGACGCCTTGATGGTTCACTCCGCCAGCGAGGTCATCGAGCTCTTCCCGACGGGCTTGTCGCACATCAATACCGGCTGCCATCGCTAAATCGATTGATTGACGAATCCGCGCATCAACATCGATGTTGCGTTGCACATAGAGCGCACTACCGGGGACTCCCGCGACCAACGATTCGACCACCGGGTTACGACCAGCAACGATGTCATCAGGAGCGCGGCGCTTGCCGCCGTTATTCGGCTCCCGCTTAGCTCGACGTTCCTTTGCTGCCGCCTTTCGATAAGCGACGTGCCCCGGACGGTCTTCTGCTTTCGGAGTCGGACCCTTACCTTCCAGCTTCTGCCGACGATTGCCGCCGGAGCCAACGCTGGCACCCTTCTTAGACGCCCCTTTGCGGATCGCCCCACGGCGAGATGAATTGCCTGCCATCACTGCTCCGTCGCTAGTGACCAACGTGTTCCGTCGGGTCCGTCTTCGAGGGCGATACCTGCCGCCGTCAAGCTGTCTCGGATCTCGTCCGCCTTGGCAAAGTCCTTGTCGGCACGAGCCTGCTTACGGGCAGCGAGTTGGTCGCTGATCAGCGCCGATAACGCCGTCTGTGCAGCATCAGACTGGTCGTCAGCTGATTCCCAATGCGAAGCAAACGGATCGACCCCGAGCACATCAAGCATCGCGCGCACTGTTCGCAGTTCATTCGCCAGGGCCTCATCGTCAGAACCGGAGTTCAACAAACGATTGCCCTCAGTGACGTGGTGGTGCAGGACCGCCACAGCAGCAGGCACACCCAGATCGTCATTCATCGCATCAACAAACTCGGCGGGCAGCCGGTCGTACACGTCACCCAACGCATCGGTCGCATTCGTCCGCGCACCCGCGCGCAGAACGAAGTTCTCAATTCGTTGGAAAGAGGCAGCAGACTCGGCCAACGCATCGTCGGAAAACTCCAGATTGCTGCGGTAATGCGAAGCAACCAAATACCAGCGCAGATCAATCGGACGAACTCGTTGTAGTACCTGTTCGATGATCAACGAGTTTCCGAGCGACTTACTCATCTTCTCGCCAGCCGTGGTGACCCATGCGTTGTGCAACCAGTAGCGGGCGAACTCGTCGCCAGCAGCACGCGACTGCGCTAACTCGTTTTCATGGTGCGGGAAGACCAAGTCCAGCCCTCCACCGTGAATGTCGAACTGCGACCCCAGGTAGGTCGTGGCCATCGCCGAGCACTCCAGATGCCACCCGGGACGACCAGTCCCCCACGGAGTTGACCAGACGGGCAACGGATGTTCGGCATCGTCGGGAACGCCCTTCCACAACGCGAAGTCGCGTGGGTCCTTCTTG